>NZ_JAVDVV010000013.1:0-140862 GCF_031457035.1 Methylobacterium sp. BE186 | reverse complement strand
AAGGAGACCGGCAGCACGCCCGCGTGCCGCGTCCGCTCCATGACCGCGTAGTCGATCGAGGTCTTGGGCGCGCGTCCGAAGGCCTCCGCGTCGAGACGCACGAAGTCGAGGTCGCGCAATGCGGTCTCGAGAGCGGCTCGGGCTGCAGCGAGGACGGCGGGCGCGTGCGCCTCGAGTTCGCCGATCATCACGTCGGCGCGGAACAGGAAGTAGCCCGAATTCCAGACCGCCCTCTCCGCGATCAGGCGCTCGGCGCCGGCCCGGTCCGGTTTCTCGACGAAGCGGGCGACGCGATAGGTGCCCGGCGCCGCCTCGATCGGCGGGCCCGGGTGGATGTAGCCGTAGGCCGTGGCCGGATGGGTCGGCTCGATGCCGAGCGTCATGATGTGGCCGGCGCGCGCGCCGACGGCTGCCGCCTCGACGGCCGCGACGAAGGCCTGCGTGTCGCCGATGACGTGGTCGGCGGCCAGGATCAGAACGACAGCCTGCGGGTCGGTGCGGGCGGCGTGCAGCGCCGCGACCGCGACGGCGGCGGCGGAGTCGCGCCGCTCGGGTTCGAGCAGGATGTCGGCGGGGATGCGGGCCTCGGCGAGCTGCTCGGCGACGATGAAGCGGGCATCCGCGTGGGTGAGCACGGCGAGGCGGCCGAAGCGGGTGCCGTCGGCGACGCGGGCCGCGGTGTCCTGGAAGGTGGAGGCGTGCTCGCTGACGAGGCGGGAGAACTGCTTGGGCATGCTCTCGCGCGAGGCCGGCCACAGGCGCGTGCCTGAGCCGCCGCACAGGACCACGGGGAACGTCAAAGTTGTTACATTCGTCATCCGACCTTAGCCGTCCATTCCATAACTACGCCTAGCGGCCGCCAATGTATCCGAGAGAGTCTGTTCCCATGCGATGGAAGGTGACCAGCCAGTACTTTTTCTCAACCTTTCTGAGTCGCCTCGGGCGGTTAGGACTTCCGATGGGCGTTGGCGGTCTGGCGCTTTTACTACTTCGAATTGCACACGGGCCATACATCTTAGGTCCTGCAAAACGCTGCAAATTGTCCTCGGAATACCGCTTGCTACGTTGAATACCGCTCCGTGTTCAATGAAATTAGATCTTTCAATAATATTCGAATAGGCGCGAGCCACATCACGAACGTCCAGGAAGTCACGCCTAGCATCGAGATTTCCGGTTTCTAGTCGGGGCGGCACTAAGCCAGCTTCGATCCGGGCTATCTGCGCTGCGAAAGAAGCAACGACGAATCGCTCGTCTTGATTTGGACCAATGTGATTGAAGGGACGCAGAACAATGAGACGGATGCGGCCCCCTGCGAAAATATCCGCCAGCATTTCCTCGCCCACGCGCTTCGTTCGCGCATAGCTTCCAACCGGCTCGAGAGCAGCATCTTCCGTGAGAGGCTCACCCGAAAGGAAAGCACGCCCATAAACTTCACTTGAGCTTATAAAAATAAACGTAGTACTGATGACTGTTGCAAGAAGAGCTTCTACGAAATGAAATAAATCAACAACATTTGATTTCCACGTCGCCGCAGCCTCGTCCGCGGCCCGCCCTACTGAGGCTTGAGCCGCAAGGTGAAGAATATGGGTTGGCTGGAAGTCGGCAAGCTGCGAACGAAGATCAGCTTGATTGCCCAGATCTAAGGGAAAAAACTTCACACGTGCAGGTAAGTTGGACACCGCTCCTCGGCCGACTCCCAGCACATCAAGCTTGCCTGACTCCGCGAGTTTGCAGAGCACGTGGCGTCCTACGAAGCCCGCCGCCCCGGTGACGAGCACACGGGAGGCACCATTTAACATCAATTTGCGCCTGTAATGCGTAAGCGAGCGATGTCCGCCTCCACCATCTCTTCAATCATCGATTCGAGAGAAATTTCCGCCTTCCAGCCGAACGCAGCACAGGCTTTCGACGGGTCTCCAAGAAGCACGTCTACTTCCGCAGGACGGAAAAGTTTTGGATCTATCACCAAATGCTCATCGATGTTCAAGCCTACGTGTCTGAAGGCGATTTCGCACATAGCGCGGACCGTAGAAGTTCGTCCGGTCGCGATAACGTAGTCACCGGGCTTTTCCTGCTGTAACATCATCCACATCGCTTTAACGTAATCGCGAGCGTGGCCCCAGTCGCGTTTAGCGTCAATATTGCCAAGGCGGAGCTCACGTGCAAGTCCAAGCTTGATGCGGGCGACCCCGTCCGTGACCTTGCGTGTAACGAATTCGACGCCCCGAAGTGGGCTTTCATGATTGAACAAAATTCCGTTAGAAGCGTGCAGCCCGAAACTCTCGCGGTAATTAATGGTCATCCAGTGAGCGTAAAGCTTAGCTGCACCGTATGGCGACCTGGGATAGAACGGGGTACTTTCGCTCTGCACGTCCTCTTGAATTAACCCGAACATCTCTGAAGACGAAGCCTGATAATAGCGAGCCTGAGGCCGAAGCGTACGTACGCATTCCAGCATATTCACTGCCCCAAGACCTGTGATCTCGCCGGTGAGGATCGGCTGCTGCCAGGAAGCGGTCACAAACGACTGAGCTGCGAGGTTATAAACTTCGTCTGGCTGAACCTCCTGCACAATTCGAGCTAAGCTCGACAGGTCAAGAAGGTTTCCGTCGTGCAACTCGATCGCTTCGGCGATTTTTAGCCATCTAAGTCGATGATCGAATACACCCGCGTGGCTGGAGCGGCGCACGATCCCGTGGACGGAATATCCTTCCTGAAGCAGAAGTTGGGCAAGGTAAGCCCCATCCTGCCCTGTCACTCCTGTGATCAACGCTCGCTTTTTGCTCATCGTCATGCCTGCTTTCTGAGTTGGAAGGCTGCTACGATTGATGCCGCATCCTCGTCAAGGCCACATCGCGGCGAAAGTAATTGCCCCAATGCTGTCCGCCAATTTGCAAGTGCGAGTTATCGACCAGAGGGGCAGTGACAGAAATCGGGATGAGCCAACTTTTATTTAGCGCTCTTTATGCAAGTTTGACGGCTCGGATTCAATCTGATGCAAGACGAGTTCTCAGCTTGCAGCAAGCTATCGGCGCGTCTGCGCTATCTACATTTTATAAGGCAGCCAGAATAATTGCGAGATCAGCGGACCAGCGCACTAACTTCAAATTTCGCTGGAGTCACTTCGCGTTTCGCAATGGGTTTTTGCAAAAGTTCGGAAGTGAATATCAGTCGAGAAAACGAAAAGCGCCAGACTCTTCAAATTAGCCAGCTACTGATGCCGAATCTCATTATTCTTTATGTTATGCAAATCAAGTTTTTAGCCGGCGAACTTCTATCTAATCGTGGAGCGGGCGATCGGGATCGAACCGACGACATTCAGCTTGGGAAGCTGACGTTCTACCACTGAACTACGCCCGCCAGCGCGGTACTGCATACTGCGCGGCCGCTTTTTCAGCGGCTTGAGCGAACCATATCAGAGTGGAGACGTTTGTCCACGGCTACGTTCCGACCTCCGTTTGGATCGGCCATGGCGCGTTCACTTTGTGCAGCCATTGCAGTAGGGCTCCGGGCATCAACTGTGGGTGCATGGCTCACGTGAGAGGGCAGCAAGAGGAAATCATGGACGCGACATCTTTGCTTGAAGCGTCAGCCCCTCAGGCTCCCGCCGACACTTCCCGGGTTACGCGATTAATCCTAGCCTCCGCGTCGCCACGCCGCCTCGGCCTGCTTCAGCAAATTGGGATTGAGCCAGATGCCCTGCTGCCTGCCGACATCGACGAAGCGCCTCGCAAAGCGGAATCACCGCGTGAGTGCGCGCGTCGCCTTGCTCGCGAGAAGCTAGCTGCCGCGCAGGAGGCGGTGCGCCGGAGGGAGGATATGCGCGGAGCTTGGATCCTCTCGGCCGACACGATCGTCGCAGTCGGCCGCCGCATTCTTCCCAAACCCGAAGTTCCAGATGAAGCCGCTGACTGCTTGCGTCTGCTCTCAGGCAGGCAGCATCGCGTCTATACCGCAGTAGCGCTTTTGTCCCCTAAGGAGGGACGGCGCGAGCGGATTGTGGAGAGTCGCGTTCGCTTTAAGAGACTTTCCGGCCGAGAGATACAGGCGTATCTCGCTTCCGGCGAATGGCGCGGCAAGGCAGGCGGGTACGCGATACAGGGCCTTGCCGGCTCCTTCGTGGTCAAACTCGTCGGCTCGCATAGTGCGGTCATCGGGCTTCCGCTTTACGAGACAAGCAACCTCCTGGAGGGAGAGGGCTTTCCCATCCGGGAGCGATGGAGCGCGCTGGCGTGAAGGAAAGTTCGAGGGAGGCATGCCGCTGCCCGATTTGCGGGCGGCCGTCTATGACCGTCTACAAGCCCTTCTGCTCAGAACAGTGCGCCGACATAGATCTCGGGCACTGGCTCAGCGACCGTTACGTGATGCCAGGATATGCGGACGAGGACGATGATCGCTCGCAGCAGCGAACGGAGTAGGCGTTTCAAGCCATCGAAAAACCCATAGCTGGCCGCACAAGGAGGCTGGACAGCACCGTCGGCACTCACTATACCCCCGCCTCAGCCGATGCCGCCAAGCGGCACGGCGGTCGCCCAGGTAGCTCAGTTGGTAGAGCATGCGACTGAAAATCGCAGTGTCGGTGGTTCGATTCCGCCCCTGGGCACCATTCTATATCCTCTAGAGATCAGCAGCTTAGGATCGCTTCATCCTGAGCTCTTACTGCGGCCTCGGCTGTCAGTTACCGCGAGTCGGTGGCAGCCTATTCCGCGCGTTTGCGATGGACTGAGCGGAGCTCGGCGACGCGGCCCCACTCCACGACCGCGCTCCGGTTGCAGAGCATAGTCGTCGCCATCTGGGTGTGAATCGCGGTGCGCATCACATTGGCCGGCGCGGCCCCTTCTCGAACGTTTCGGAGACAGCCCCTGCACGGCTGTCCATGCTCCAGACCGCGTTGGGTCAGCCGGGCGCGCGCGGTCTTGCGGAAGGTTCGGGAGAAGTACGCCTTCTTCGACGGTTGGCCGGAGGGCTCGTCGAGGACGAGCGGGCCCACGGCGCGCGGCAGCTCGGCAAAACGTCCGGGTAGATCCTGAACGGGCGACCGCCGCCAGGACGGGCCTCCCGCGAGACCGCGGAGGCGCGGGCCGCTCGCGTGGCCGCCCTGGCCAAGCGCGCCGCACCGCGAGTGATGTACAGCGAGGCTATGGCTCGCGAGTGCGAGCGGTTCCGCGAGCGAGAGCAGCGGCGGCGCTGGGAGATCTGGGAGGCGGACCTGCGGTTGCGGGAACGCCGGCCGCTGCCTAACTGGCGCTGCGCGGGCTGATCCTGCCGGATGGCGCGGCATGAGATGCGTGTGCAATCATCCCTTCTCTTGGACGCAACGGATGGTTCTGCCATCCTGCACAGCGGCCCGGCCAAGGTCGGCGCGATCGTCAGCCCCGCGGGCCTTCCCGTGAAATGGGTCGAGCTCGACCGCCCTGGCGGCAAGATGGAGATTTCCGATCCGAAGGACGGCGGGCTGCTGCCGGCCAGGAAGCCCCGCGGCTCGGCCGGCGACGGTTATATCCCGCTCGTCTACCATACCTGTTCTCAGGCAGCAGCCTGAACAGTGAACCGTGCTGCCTGAGCCGAGCGAAGCCCCTCATATAGCCGCGCGTGCAACTTAAGTGGACGTCGGCCCGGTTCGGCGATAAGCATGCTGCGACTGAGTTCAAGCTGGTTTCAATATTGTGTCAAAATTTTCAGCCGATGAGGCGAGACAGCTCGTTGACGAGCTCATGCCATATATCTCTGAAAGAATGATGGCGGCCCCGACAAGTTGGGGCGGCTGGGAAAAAGTGCATATTGGCAAGTCGGTGAGCATGGTGAATACGCTATGCAACGCATCCTGTGGGGACATCTACATCGGAGATTTCACCTTCTTTGGGCATAACGTATCGCTTCTCACTGGAACTCACCAAATTTCTGAATACGGAGAGGCTCGTCAGAAGGCTGTGCCGGGCTCCGGGAGGGATATTCATATTGGCACCGGGGTCTGGGTCGCATCGAACGCAACGGTTATTGGCCCCTGCCGCATCGGTGATAATGCCGTGATTGGCGTCGGAAGTGTTGTAATTGGCGATGTGAAGGCTGGCTGGTTCTATGCAGGAGTACCGGCGCGCCCGATCAAACCCGTCGGCCCAGAATACTCGAGTGACAATCATCAAGGTACCCGGCGTAGCATCTCTAGCAGATTGCGCGAAATGCTGCTTAATTTTGCCGAACGGCTTTAGCCAATGCGTACACGAGACGGAAGATTTGGCGAAGCGGGCGCGCCATCCGTCAACGAGAAGAGCCAGATCTAGGCTCTAGAATGCACCTGGCCCGCCCAGCCGGTTTGCCCAAGCCATTCCGGGCCCAGACCTAAAACTAGATGTTCGGTCCCGGCGTGTGGTGTGACCGATCGAACCTGAAGCGTTCAGGCTCTTTCGTCCAAGTCTGGCAGATGAACTCGAAGGGCGTGAGGCCGCGCAGGGTCTTGAGCCGGCGGCCGGAGTTGTAGGCGTCGACGAACAGCTGCAGGTGCTACCGCAATTCGTCATGGCTGGTGTAATGGTAGCGCTTGACCGTGGCGTCCTTGATGGTGCGGTTCATCCTCTCGGCTTGACCGTTCGTCCACGGGCAGCGCGGCCTGGTCAGGCGATGCTGATCCTGGTCTGCTCGCAGGCCCGCTCGAAAGAGTGCCAGCGGTAGATGCGCGGCTCGTCACGCTCGGCCCAATAGGCTGCCGCTTTCGCCTCGGCCTCCTCGTCCACCGGGTGGTTGTCGGTGAACTGAATGCCGTTATCAGTCAGCACCGTTTGGATCGTGTACGGCACGGCGGCAACGAGATCGTGCAGAAAGGCTGCCGTGATCCGCTGGGTTGCCTTCTCGTGCAGCTGGACGAAAGCGAACTTGCTTGTCCGGCCGATGGCCACGAACAGGTGGAGCTTGCCCTGTTCCGTGCTGACCCGTGCGATGTCAATGTGGAAGTAGCCGATCGGATAAGCCTTGAAGCGCGAGCGCTTGGGCTTGTCGCCGTCCACATCCGCCAGGCGGCTGATGCCGTGACGCTGCAGGCAGCGATGCAGCGACGAGCGGGTTAGATGCGGGATCGTGGGCTGCAGTGCGTAGAGGCAGTCGTCCAGCGGCAGCAGGGTATGCCGCCGGAAGGCGACGACGACTGCCTCATCCTCGACGCTCAGCACGCTGGAGCGGGGCTCCTTCGGTCCCATCCGCGCATCCGTGCTGGTCTGGCGTGAGCGCCACTTCTGCACCGTCGTGGGGCTGATGCCGTACCGCTGAGCGGCCGCTCTACGCTCTCTTGACGAGCTTGGATTGCCCGACGGACTGCCTTGTATCTCTGAACTGACCGCTCGCAGGCCCAAAAAGACAATGGACGCCTCGGATGGCACCGAGACGTCTAGAATTCTAAGAACAAGGTGCCGAGAGCCCTGCCCCCCCCGCGCAGCGCGCTATAACTTACCTACATCACGGAAGGTAAAGAGCAAATAGTGGCTGGTAAGCGCCTAACGATACAGCACCCCATATAACACACCTTCAGACGAAGCGCTCGCTAAATTGCGCCCTATTGGCCGCAACGTCGCGAAACTATCCTGAGCAAGCGGCGCTTCGAATCGAAGGCGAATTGGCTGGACGTAACTGAACCAAGAATATAGATCCTCAACCGAAGCGACATTTTCGCAAGACAGTTGAACAGATCCCGACCACTCGTGCCGCAGCATGATAGGGCAGATCTCCCGTGCACCTTTCGGCACAAGTACATTGATTTCCCAATTATCGCCTTGACAGATGAAATGATCATCTTTGATTATAGGAGTTTCACGAGCTTTGATTTGGTCGCTATCGAACGCGATAAAATTGAAATTTGTCTTTCGAAAATCTTCGGGGTCGAGAAGTGGCCCATTCGGTAAGGAATCTAGTCTCTGGGCGCTAATGAAGAAATCGTAACCATTCTCAGGATACTCCGAACCAATCTGCGCGGTGCGGATGCGGAAGCCAGCCTGTCTGAGCAAAGCAAGCCATTCATTCGGTCCAAAGAAATACGGATGTTCTGGATTGACCTCCCAGCCAAACGGCACAGCCATACATAAATTTCCACCTCCAGCTAGTACTCTCCGGATCTCCGAGAAAGTCGCTGGAAGATTGAAGCTGTGCTCGATACAGTGGGACGAGAATACGGCATCGAAGCCGCTATCCTGAAAAGGAAGAACGTCATTGAAACCATGTTGGAAAGTGAAGGAGTCAATGCCAAGTGATCGCGCAAGCGCTTGCGACGATGCCACGCTACTCGGGTCGACGTCTATGTACTGGTAAACGTATTTCCGATCCGCAAGAAAACGCACCAGATCTTCGAAAAGATTACCACCGCCGATGTCTAGAACGCGCGATCCGTTGGGAATAAATCGCGCGGCCTCTTTCCAGCGGTCAATATAAGCGGAAAACCGCGTGCGAATGTAGGCATCTACATCACCATGCTGCCGCTTGACGTTCTCGAACCATCGCGCAGTCATCTCCGCCTGACGCACACCGAACGTATCACGATCTGTCGTATTGGTCATCGCTCACCCGCTAAATATTGCTGATAGCCAAGACCATCAGAAGCAACATCGGCACCTGGATCGGTCTTAATGCTGATTGCGTCAATCATTGCTAGGACGCCATCCCTCATGGCGGCGTCTGAAAAACGTCGCTCGTAGTCTCGCCGGGCGGCTGCACCCATACGTGCTCTCAAATCAGGATCGTTGATGAGGCGAGCGATAGCTTCCTCCAGGGCGGCCGTATCACCGACTTGGACCAAGATACCGGATTCGTCATGCGTTACCACCTCCGGGATGCCCCCAACGTCGCACCCGACCACCGGCTTGCCGAACATCATGGCTTCCAAGAAGATCAGGCCGAAGGACTCGTACTTTGATGGTGCAACGAAAATATCGCACGAGCGATACTTCCGCCGCAGTTCATCCTCATCCACCCTGCCGTGGAACACGATTCTGCCCTTGCTTGTAGGATCGAGACCGTTGGCCAGAAACTCGTCCTTATAAGTTGTGCCATCCGAACGGGGGATTGTGTCGTCTCCCACGATGTCGATCCTTATGTCCGGAAAACGCGCAAGCAGCCTCGGTACCGTTTTCAGCAGAACATCAACGCCTTTGCGAGACTCAAGGCGTCCGACAAAAAGGATACGGAGTTGTGGGGACGCATCCGATCTTTCAGCACGAACCTCCGCGCTCCAATCCTCCAATCCGAGAGGCACAAAGCCAACCCGGTCAGCCGGAAGGCTGATATCGTAGGCGCCCTCAATATCGCGCGCGATTGCCCGACTAATTGAGTGCAGAATCGTTGCGCGGTCGAGAAGCAAGCGCTCCATAGCTATGATTGGATCCCCAAAGGTAGCCATCCAAGCTGGATCGGCACGGCGTTGGGGCTGGCTTTCGAGCCAAAACTTCATCGTTGTCTGCAGCGCTACGATGGTTGGGAAGGAGCTCTCAGTCACAAAGGCTATAGCTTCACAATCCCACAGAGGGCAGTATACCGCATCCACACTTGAACGTGCGTTTATCGCCGTAACAGCGTCGAGCATCGTACGGGAATAGCTCCAGATATGCCCCGGTATCGGCAGGCTTCCGATTAAGTTGGCACCAGTATGTGAATGGTGCTTGATGGCCAAGCGGTGAACCCAGACATCGTCCTCAAAGTCCACGGACTCGATACCGCGTGCCTTTGTCAAGACGTGGACGTGATGGCCAGCCGCGCCGAGTGACCTGGCAAGTTGATGCACGTAGCGCGCAATCCCGCCATTCTGACCAGGAGGGTAATCCTGCGTAACGAAGCAGATCTTACGCCGCTTGGCCGGCGGGAGTATAGTCGCAAACGGAACAAAATCTGCTGCATGGCTCGCCAGGGTTTCGGATGATAAAATTTTGCGTTCTGCTCTGGCACGCTCGAGTCCGTCGGCGATCGCTGCGTCGGCCTCCTGCCGAAACCTTTCTAAATCTTCCTGAGAGTAATGCCCTTCGGCGATCGCGGCTTTGATGCCTCTTTCCCAGCTGGACGCATCTGCAAGCCCCGCCGAAACAGCGTCCCGCAAGCTGTGATGACACTGCGCATTTTTGATAGCGAAATAAACGCGATTTTTGATCAGAGGATACCAATTACGAACGATACGCTTGACGTCCCTACTCTCGCTTGGTGCGTACTTGTGATGTACGAAGGCGTTCGATAATTGCGCGATCGTACCGCCCGCGTCATTCAGGCGGCAGCAGACATCCGTTTCATCAAGAAAATACTCGTATTCCTCATCGAATCCCCCAATAGAAAGGAGGGCCTCTCGACGGAATGAGCAATTTGTACCCAGAAGATGCGGGTGCGCCGGCGAAAATGGAAAGTTGAGGTGTTGTGCCGGGCCAGCCCAATTCTCCCGAGGGCGAGCGAGACGATCAGTCGTCACATATCTTGCTTGAAAGCCAATGCCCGTGTGGTCGTAAACGTGCCCGCCCGCCGCGGCGACGTCTGAATCGCGGTAGGCGTGCGCGAGATCGGACAACCACTCTGGCTCAGGCACCGCGTCATCATCGATGAATGCGACAACCTCGCCGGACGCGAGCGCGATGCCAATGTTGCGTGACTTAGATAGGTTGCGGTCGGGGCATAACGCGATCTTGATATCAGCGAAGCGCGAAACCCATTCGACCGTCCCGTCCTGCGTCGGGCCGCAAATCACGCAGACTTCGAACCGATCGTAGGTTTGAAAACGAAGGCTCCTCAACGTGCGCTTGATGAAGTTGACTCGTCCATTGGTGTTGATTACAACTGAGATCAAGGGTGAACGCATTAGGTCTTCACCTGCTCGGCGGTTATACGAAACTCATAGCAGAGTCCGTTAGGCCGTGAATGATAGTCTACGGCAACACTGGCAAATCCGCTGCGCTGTAGCGAAACAGTGGTTGTATCAGTCGTGACAAGATTCAAATGAAAATCGCCTTCGTATTCTTGCGCTCCGAATAGCACTTCTCTGAATGCTTCAAACGACATGGTGCGATCTGAGACCGCCTTGAGCATGGCAGCACCGTCCGGCGCGATAATCACCAGCCGGCCGCCTGGGGCTAGCAAGCTCCGCCAATATGGCAGAATGACATCCTCCAAGTTCCGTAGGCTGAAGTGCTCGACAATGTGAGACGCAAAAATTTCAATCGCACTGCCTGGATCCACCGGAATATTAGTAGCCTCGGCGACAATGTCGACACCAGGCAAATCGCGACGATCGACGTTAATGTAGCCGTCCAGCGGTATATGTCCGCAGCCGATATTTAATCGAAAGCCTTGTGCAAGTTGATCTCGAATCTTTTCAGGGGATCGTATCTTAGGCTCAAAGCGATCCGGAGCGTTCTCGGAGCCTCGAGATTTTAGCACGGTGGCTTGCAACTCGTAGAATATTTCGCGACGCACAAACTCGAGGCGACCTTCTACGTTCCTGAGCTGCTGATTGTAGTCGGATCTCAATTGTTCGTTGAGCGCTGTAAGGCCGCTCTCAGCGTGCCTTGAAGCACTGGCTACTTCTTGATGAAGTGTATCCAGTTCTCTCAACGACCTCGCAGTCTTCTGGCCGACTCCATCAATCTCTATCTGTGACTGGTTCAATTCCTGTTGCAGTCTGCGAACCTCGGCCATTAACACCGCAGGATCTATTGCTGTTAAAGAAGTTGTATGCTTAGCTAAGATGCGCCCCTGCGAACGAAGGCCAGAGGCGAGGACTTGAGCGGCTTCATCAGAGTGAGCTTTGGCCTCGAGTAGTGCGGTCTGTATCCGCGCCTCCCACCGCTCACCGGCAGCATTGACAGCTTGCGAGATTAATGCACTCGTTTGATGGAGATTATCCTGCCTACGTTGCTCCTGAAGTTCGGACCAGGCATGAAAATTTTGCCTGATTGCAGCTTCCATGCGGTCGCTCAACCGAGCAGTGTTGTCGAGCTTGGGCCGTCTGAGCAGGCGCGACAGCAATCGGCTCAACATCACAGGCACCAATCGAGAGAGTTCCGGCGAAATATTACTAATTCTCGCAATTGCACCTCAACTCGATCGGGCACCCAAAGACGGACTTCGACATCGTAAGCGTCGTTCACGATTTCAAAGTCAATCGAAACTAGTCCTGCTATTCGTGTCATCAATTCCGAAGCTGGGATTGACTGCTTGCTGATCTCGTGATTTCCATAATCAGAAACGACATCCATCGTCAGCGTTCCAACATCTATGCTGCCGAGGCGGCGTATATACAAACCCGCTGTGTACTCGCCAGACGCAAGGGAAGTATATGGCCCGTGACAAATAAAACCGGCGGTCCCATTCGTTATTCGGGACCCATCTGGCTGATTAATTCCTGCCAATGAAGGAAGAGCGCTGGCGTTTACTTTCATGTAGGAGCGCACGTGACTTCCCTTTTGTAACAAGAGCAGTTTTTGACTTATGGCGGCTTCCCCGCCCATGTGTATTCGGCGCCGCACGTGCGGGGAGGCGTGCGATTGCTGACGCGTATATCCTAGGATTGAGGCGGGCACTAGACGCCATCCAGGCGATCGAAAGGGGGCCAGTGCCCGGTGTCGGTGGGTCGTAGGAAAGGGCTTATGTAGTTGGCCCTTTCCATTGATGTACGGCATGGCACCGCCTTCCCAGACGCAGCCAGCGCATTCTGGCATCGAGTGGTCGCACGTTATGAGACCAGGGTGACCAGTTGCGGACGGCTTTGCAGGCAGTATGCCCTCGATGTTTAGGTTGTACCTGAGTGTAGAGGTGAGTTACAATCTTCGCACAGGATTGAGGCTTTGACCGACCTGATCTTGTCGTTTCATCGAGCGCAAACATGGTGTCTATCTACGAGCTTTGAGCACCTTTCGCGACTCTTTCCCAGCGAGGTGTTTGCCCTTAGGTATGGCTTTCTGGAAGGCCGAGGTCCTGCACCCAGACGCGTACGAGGCTGCGCGGAAGGTCGTGGCGCTCGGCCAGGCCGCGCAGCGTCTCGCCAGACAGATACTCCTGTACGACCTCACACTTAAACGCGATGCTGGGGGAACGATGTTGGGCCGTGGTCTTCATCCTCTGAAAACCCAGCGAACCGGTCTATCCGCCCCGCCGGAACCTACCTCCCTCACGGGCCCACTGCACAGCCGGGTCCTTTTGCTTTGCCGATTCCGAGCCGAACGAGCGCTGGTCGACCGACTTCGACTCCGACGTGCTCTTCGACGGCCGCCGGTTGCGGTCCCTGACGGTCGTCGACGCCTTCGCGCGCGAGGCTTGGGCGATTGAGGTAGATCAGGGCATCAAGGGTGAGCAGGTGGTGGCCGTGCTTGCCCGCGTGGTACTCCTGCGCGGAGCGCCAGGTGCAATCCAGGTCGATCACGGGCGTGAGTTCATCTCGAGGGCGCTCGACCGCCGGGCCTACGAGAACGATGTCACGCGGGACTTCTCGCGACTCGGCAAGCCAACCGACAATGCCTACATCGAGGCGTTCAATGGCCGCCTGCGGGCAGAGTGCCTGAACGCCTCATGGTTCCTGTCGCTGGCCGATGCGCGCGAGCGTATCGAGGACTGGAGGTGCCACTACAACGAGGACCGACCCCACACGGCTCTGGGCGGCTTGACGCGTCGAGCCTTCGCCAACCAAGCTGTCAGTGCTCGAGAACTTGCATAGGCCTTGGACCACAAACCGGAGCAGCTCCATGAGACCCGGAGGCACGCCGTTCGGTAGGACCAAGATCCGGCGGACCATCAGGCTTCGGCGCTTTGCTGATCGACGGTCAATGCCTCAGTCGCTAGCCAGCTCTGTCCTGTGCACTCATTGGCGCCGCTCTCATTAAAATGCACCCGTCCAGCCGCGGACAGTTCACATTTCGGTCGCGATTTTAGGCGATCCAGCGGCTTGCCTCTGAAGCCCTCGCGAGAAGCACATGAGCGCTGGCCAAAGCGTCGCCAGTTCGACCAAAAGACCGACAGAAGCCTACTTGCGCGTGCTTCACGCACTAATGCTGCGTGACATGCGCACCAGATTCGGCGGATCGCATCTCGGCTACGCGGTCGTGGTCCTATGGCCAGTTGTTCATGTGTTTGTTCTTGTGTCAATTTATGTTTTTCGCAAGGTTCCCGCACCCCTTGGAGAAAGCCGAGCTTTATTTTTTTCTACTGGTGCGGTAACAGTCCTGATATTTCAGTATATATCGAAGGAAGTTATGAAGGCTGTTCTAATGAATAAGCCGCTAACTTATTATCCGCAAGTTAAAAACTTTGATGTTGTACTTGCTCGCGTTCTCGTCGAAATTATCACTGGCTTCCTTGGGCTTTTGACAGTAATGTCCGCCCTTGTTGTGCTCGGCGTTAATCCCATACCTGCAGACCCGATAGTTGCCATTGCTGGTTACTGCGCGGCGATTGCACTGGGTATTGGCATCGGCACGATCAACATCGGTATTGTTGCCTTTTTTCCGGGATGGTTAATTGGGTATCAACTTTTTAATATTCTTATGTATATCGCCAGCGGAGTTATTTTTTTACCCCATTATCTACCGAAACAAATATACGACATATTGAAATATAATCCAGCTATGCAAATAGTAGAGTGGGTCCGCTTAGGATACTACCCTAATTCAAACATGCATGTTGATTATATGTATGTAATGCTTTTTTCTTTGACAACTCTCTCTTTAGGACTTCTATTGGAACGCGTGGTAGTACGTAAACGCGTGTAGGCGGTGTTTTTTGGCTTAAATGACCTTGACCTGACCGGCTGGTTTTGGACCGGGCTGATTGCGAGGATCAGCCAGGACCGGAGGAGCTGGAGATGAGGGGAGGACAGAGGCCGAGTACCGAGCAGGTGCTGCTGACGCTGCGCCGGATCGAGGTGCAGACAGCCCAAGGCAAGAGCAGCGCGAACGCCTCAGCTACCTGCGCCTGTTCGAAGCCTTGCGCGAGGAGGGTTATGCCGGCGGCTACGATGCGGTGCGCCGCTACGCTCAGCGCTTCTTCACCGAGCGATCAGCAGGGGCTCAGGGCGTGTTCGTCCCACTCTCCTTCGCGCCGGGCGAGGCCTACCAGTTCGACTGGAGCCATGAGACCGTCCGGCTCGCGGGCACGACTGTCCAGGTCAAGGTCGCCCATGTCCGGCTCTGCCACAGCCGCCTGTTCCTGCTTCGCGCCTATCCGCGTGAGACCCAGGAGATGGTGTTCGATGCCCACGAGCACGCCTTCCGGTTCTTCGGGGGCTCCTGTCGTCGTGGCATCTACGACAACATGCGCACGGCCGTGTCGGCGATCTTCGTCGGCCGGCAGCGCACCTTCAATCGCCGCTTCCAGCAGCTGTGCTCGCACCACCTCGTCGAGCCGACCGCCTGCAATCCGTGCGCGGGTTGGGAGAAGGGACAGGTCGAGAGCCAGGTGCGCACCGCGCGTGGCCGCTTCTTCAAGCCGATCCTGCGCTTCGAGACGCTGGCCGAACTGAACCACTGGCTGGAGGAGCGCTGCCTGGCCTGGGCTCGGACCTCAGCTCACCCCGTGCAGAAGGAGCGCACGGTCTACGCGGTGTTCGAGGCCGAGGATCAGCCGGCCCTGATCCCCTACCGCGGCGCCTTCGACGGCTTCCACGAAATCGAGGTGGCCGCCTCCAAGACCTGCCTCGTGCGCCACGACCACAACCGCTACTCGGTGGCAGCCCGAGCCGCGAACCGGCGCGTGCAACTGCGTGCCTACGCTGACCGGATCGCCGTCTTCCTCCATGGCGAGCTCGTCGCCGAGCATCCCCGCTGCTTTGGCCGCAATCAGACCATCTTCGATCCCTGGCACTACCTGCCGGTGCTGGCTCGCAAGCCCGGGGCCCTGCGCAATGGCGAGCCGTTCCGCAACTGGGACCTGCCTGCCGGTCTGGCCGAGATCCGGCAGCGCCTGAAGCTGCATGCTGATGGCGACCGGCAGTTCGTCGAGATCCTCTCGGCAGTGCCAGAGGCGGGCTTGGAGGCAGTCGAGCGAGCCTGCATCGCTGCGCTGGCGGCTCGCCTGTTCAGCGCTGACGCCGTGCTCAACCTTCTCGCTCGGAGCCGTGAGCCTGACCTGCCTGAGCCGGTGCTGACGCCGGCCTCCCTGACCCTTGGTCTGGAGCCGACGGCCGATTGTGCCCGCTACGACAGCTTGCGCCAGGCAGGACGCCTGTGATGGAGCGGCACACCGTCCTCGAGCTCATGGTCAAGCTGAAGCTGCGGGGCATGCGCGCGGCCTACGATGAGGTGATCACGGCCGCTGCCAAGCGCGGGCACGCGCCTGAGCGGGTCGTGGGCGACCTCCTGGCCGTGCAACTTGCGGATGTGCAGAGCCGAGCCACGGCCTACCGCATGGCCAACGCCAAGTTCCCCGTCTTGAAGACGCTGAGCGAGTTCGACCTGGCGTCCACGCCGATCAATGCCGCGCTCGTGCGCGACCTGCATCAGGGCAACTTCCTGACCGACAGCCGCAACGCCGTGCTGATCGGCGGCACGGGCTCGGGCAAGACGCATCTGGCGATTGCCATCGGGGCGAACTGCGTGCGGGAGCGCGAGGCGCGGGTGCGCTTCTTCAACACGGTCGACCTCGTCAATCAGCTCGAGGCGGAGGCACGTGCCGGCAAGGCTGGCCGGCTGGCGTCGCAGCTCGCGCGCGCGGATCTCGTGATCCTGGATGAGCTGGGCTACCTGCCGTTCCCGCGAGCGGGCGGGCAGATGCTGTTCCACCTGATCAGCCGGCTCTACGAGCGCACCTCCATGATCGTGACCACCAACCTGCCCTTTGCCGAGTGGCCGAGCGTGTTCGGCGACGCGAAGATGACGACGGCCTTGCTCGACCGTCTGACGCATCACTGCGATATCCTGGAGACGGGCAACGTCAGCTGGCGGCTGAAGACCCGCGGCTGAGCGGCAGCCTTGGCAGAGCGTCGCCGGATCGCTGCGTGGGTCCCTTTTGGACGCCGATCTGGAGTGGGCCCCTTGGGGTGGACGGATTGAGGAAGGCTGATTGACCGGTCTGACGGGTCTTCGGAGGATGAAGACCATGGCACGGCACCGTTCCCACAGCGTCGCGTTCAAGCGTCAGGTGGCGCAGGAGTATCTGTCCGGCGAGACGCTGCACGGTCTGGCCAAGCGCCACGATCTCTCGCGCAACCTCGTGCGGGTCTGGGTACAGAAGTACGAGGCCGGCGCCCTCGACGAGGACGCGGCGGCGGCGGACACGATCCAGGCTTACGAGGCGCGCATCGCAGCCCTCGAACGGCTCGTCGGCCGGCAGGCGCTTGAGCTTGAGTTTCTAAAGGGGGCACTGCGCAACGGACCGCTGCCGAGAAGCGAGCCTACGTCCGTGATCACCGGCCCGGCGGCCTCAGCCTCGCCGCGGGATGCCGGCTGATGAGGCTGGCGCGCTCCACCTTCTACGACGCCCCGACCCAGGCCGTGGACGAGACCGCCCTCGTCGAGGCCATGGCCGCGATCTGCGACGCCTTCGAGGCCTATGGCTGGCGCCGCGTCCAGGCGGCGCTGCGCCAGCAGGGTCTGGTGGTGAACCACAAGAAGGTCCGCCGCCTCATGCGCGAGCACGCCCTGCAGCCGCGCGTCCGACGCCGCTACGTCGCCACGACCGACAGCGATCACGGCGGCCCGATCTTCCCCAACCGCGCCAAGGACGTCGTGCCGGATGGCCCGAACCAACTCTGGGTCGCGGACCTGACCTACGTCGCGGTGGCGGGCGGCTTCGTCTACGTCGCGATCATCCTGGATGCTTGGTCGCGGCGCGTCGTGGGCTACGCTCTCGGCCGCTCCGTCGACGCCCGCCTGACCGTCGCGGCCCTGCGCGCGGCGATCATGCAGCGTCGGCCGCCGCCTGGGCTGATCCACCACACGGATCGTGGCAGCCAGTACGCGGCCGAGGCGTACCGTGCGGTGCTGGCCGAGCACGGTCTCGTCGGCTCGATGGGCCGACGCGGCAATCCCTACGACAACGCCAAGGCCGAGAGCTTCATGAAGACGCTCAAGGTCGAGGGTGTGTACCCGCTGGCGTTCGAGAGCTTCGCCGAGGTCGCAGCCGAGTTGCCGCGCTTCATCGAGGAGATCTACAACACGCGCCGGCTGCATTCGGCACTCGGCTATCTCAGCCCTGCTCAGTTCGAGGAGCACCACGCCCGACAGACGGTCAAAACTGCCGCCTGACAACGTCCACCTTCAAGGGCCCACTCTAATGCCGGGTCCCGTTTGAACGCCGATTGACAATAAAGGGGTTCACACGGGCGTTGAGTAGCCCCAGTTAAAAGGCACATGCGACGCTTCGAACGGATTGACGCACGGTGGAAGCACCTCGCCCCCCCTGCCTCCGCAGAAGCCGCACACGGGCCGGCCCGCGGAGGATCACCGTCAGGCCTTCAAGAACATGCCTGAATCCTGTGGATGGTGCGGCGTCATTCCTGAAATTGAGTTCTGCCTAAGCGGTCTGATTCCCGCAGCCGGCAAATCCAGGCCCGCCGTTTACTGGATGCTTGGTTCAGAGTTGGGCTGGCTGGTCGCACCTACACTACCGGCGAATGCAAGCAGCCCTCATCCAGACCGGACTGGGCAACCGTCATGTAGAGCACCCGACTGCTCAAATGTAGCTTACCGCTTAATTGAGTCTCAAGTCCTCCGGCGAAGAGGATAGTCTTATTTTATTACTACCCTCCCAAGATTGTTTTATGACCGCGATTTAAAGATGGCCATCAGCCCCGAGGCGGGGCTCGAACTGGAAATAAAGCTTTGGACATCGGCGAAAATCTTTTCATCCTCCACCAGGTTCATAGTCTCGCGGTGGGTTTCGATGAAATCTTCATAAGACATCCTGCCGATTTCTGCCACAGGTGTTCCGACGAAATCTTCGACAATGCGAGGATCGCTCCATACTACGGTTTGTCCATGGCCACCGAAGGTCCGGAAATGGTAGAACTTCATCATCGTACGGATGAAGTAGACGACTTTGAACACGTCGCCCATCCAAGACCAATCACCGTTGCCGATCGACCTGCGCAGGCGGTAGCAGCGCTCTTGGTCCGGCAGCGCTGAGAAGCTGTCGTTCGGCACCGTATCATCAATGAGCCAGATCGTTCTGTCGTGTGCGAAGGCAAGCGAGCTGATGAAGTCCCTCAGAGTTTGCTCATAGGTATGTAGGCCGTCGAGAAAGATCAGGTCGAATGGCTCGTAGCGCGCGGTGCGGAAGAACTCATCACTCGGAAGGGGATGAAAATGCGTTCGATCATTCGCGATAGCTGCGTAGTCAAAGTGAAACGTTGGATCGACGCCGACTCGGAAATCAACATCTACACCCGAGAAAGTCGATCCATTGAACACTCCAATTTCCAGATAACGCTTAGCGTTCGCGATGCGCGCTAAGCGGTTGATTCGCTCGTAATGCATTCCTTGGATTTCCTACTCTCAATCCGGGCCTGCCACGCGTGTAGCATGACCCGAGCCGCAAGGCGCCTTCGAAGCTGAGTGTCCTGCAAAAAGCAGCCTACGCCACTCTCCACAAGTTCATGACACCTATGGCCGCCTGCCGACATCGCGATTATTTTCTCGACGAGGGACGAGAGGCTGCCGCTGAGCCATGCCGCAATCGAGTGAACAGGTGGGTTACTCGCCACCGAGTGATCCGGAACGGACGCTGGTACCCGCGAACTCGGGTCTGCCGGCGACCCTGAGAAGCTATGCGGTCCGTCAACGATAGACGGCCGCTGACGAAGGCATGGCGAACCTTAAAGGCCAATCTGCTAGCAACGGCAGGGAGCTTGGCTATTCCATTAAGTTCCGAAACCTCGACGAGCAAGGCGTTCTAGAACCCTTGGCCATTCTTTTGGAATGGGTTGGTTGGCCGTCTGAAACGTTCTGCTAGGGCAAGCCCTAGTGCAACAGCATCGGCGTACGCTCCAAGCCCAGCGGGAGAATTATTCTGCTTGCCACAAAGGCTGGCATGCCAAATAATGCATACATCGCACCTGCAGTGGATCCTGGTTCGCCGTAGCCGAACACGGCGTTTTACCAGCGTTCACCCTATCACGACGGAGCCGGAGCATGCGTCGCTACGTGATCCCGATAGCCCTCGTCCTCGCCGCGACCGGCACCTGCGCCGCTGAGATGGTCGAGGCGCCGGTTCCGAGCCGCGCGCCGGCACTCGTCTCGAAGCTCGTCGGCTACGCGATCACCCTGGAGAAGTGCAAGGCGGTCAAGCCCGGCCGCAACGCTCAGGCGCCCTGGCTCGCCCTCCGGGCGGCCTACGGCTCCGCGCAGGAGCGCTGGGAGCAGGATCAGGCGCGGCTCAAGGCGCTCGTCCGCACCGAGATCAACCGCCAGCGCCTGACCATGCCGGAGCCCGCCGACGGCTGGTGTGAGGAGGCCAGGCGTGCCTACGGCCGCCGCGGCACCGTCTACCCGGACGCGATCTCGATAATCGACGGCTCCTCCAGCAGCGCCTCCTTGGGCGCCGAGGCGTCGTTCACTGCCGACACGCTGGAGATCTACCAGCACTGATGGCGCGCCGCGATGGCTGGGCGGCAGCCGCATAATGCCGCTTACATGAGATGGGCAGCTCCCTAACACCCAACCGGCGAAGGTCCGCTCCCGAGGGCGATGCGACCCGTCGCAGCTGCTTGGCTGAACGCAGCCTACCCATCCATTGCGGCCCCCGTGCGTGAGTACAGAACTCCAGATTATGACCACGACCATTGCCCTCGATGCCGCCCTTGCCTAACTTAAGTTAAGGCCCCTTTCTCGTCGAGCAGAGCCGGACAGTGACGCGAGCGGAGCTTGACATAGCCCTCGCCCAGGCGCGCGAGCGCGTGCGGGCTACGCAGCGATCCTGGGACGAAACATCTGAGTGTCTAAGGCGCTCGCAAGAACTGCTGGCCCGTTCCCGCGCCCTGCTGATGAGAACCGCGCAATCACGTTCGGGCTATAGGACGGTCTTCGGCGACGCGCCGATCGAACGATGTCACTCGCGGCTCGGGTCCAGAAGCTGACGCTCAAAGCCCCTTTTCGCTCAGGCGGTGAGCGCTCGCGCAGGCCCGAAGCGAGGTTCTTGAAGGAACTGTCACGACTGAGGAGCAGCGAGCAGGGGATGCGCGCGCAACGAAAAGCCCGCCGCGGCGGACCGGGCGGGCCTTGCGCTTCATACGGCATTATCTCAACAATCGAGGCGTGAGTGGCCGATCACAGGCCGAACCTCGCCTGCTTTCACTCCGCCGCGGCCGGCTCGGCTGTTTTGCGCCGACTGCGTGGCTTAGGAGCCGGTTCAGCCGCCTTCGTCCGAGCACCACGGCCCTTCGAGGATACGGAAGGCGGAGCTACCTTGGTGCCCGTCTCACGCGCGAGAGCGGCTGGGGGTGCAGATTTGCGACGCTGTTGCCCGAGCCCCAAACTCTTAGCGAGCGATGACCGCGCCGCCGAGTAGGAGGATGACACCATCGGGTAGTCGCGCGGCAAGCCCCACTTCTCCCGATAACTCTCCGGCGTCAGCCCGCGGATCGTCAGATGGCGGCGCAGCGTCTTGTAGGGCTTGCCATCCTCGAAGCTGATCAGCGCGTCGGCGGTGATCGATTTCCGGATCTGGGCCGGGGTCGCCTTGATCTCAGGCTCGGTCACTTCGGCACTCTGATTCAAGCCCGACACTGCCGCATGCACGCTTGCGATCAGGCTCGGCAGGTCCGCTACCGCGGCGTGATTGTTCGATAGATAGGCCGAGACGATGTTGACCGTCAGGTCGATGTGGTTGCTGTTCAGTTCTTCAGTGTCTGCCATAGCGAGATCCTTCTTGATGCTCGCTCGCACTTCTGCAACTTCAGACACTCTTGGCAATCCCAACGCGTTGGGAAAAGATCGTTTGACAACACAAATTCAGCGACACTGTTTCGCCGTCGCGACAGACCGATTGGCGGAAACGATTGGACAACTTTCGCTAACCGATGCCGTGCGAACCGGCACAATCGCGCTCAACTCTCAAATCGGTCCGCCCATAGAGCCAGCAAGCCTAGCTGCGTTGCCGCGCCGTCCCGGAGATGGCATACGCCCTCGGAGGTTGAACTGAGCTCTGACCCCACGTCGGAAACGCCTTCACATACGAGCAGCTGATGCAGCGATTCATCTCCTCGGCAGTCCGCCGGATCATCCAGAAGGGGGCGGCCGCTCCGGCGCCGGCTCCCGCTCCGAGCGCACCTGAGCGGTCTCATCTGCTGTTCAATCCTCCGGCGAGCGAGGCGCCGCCGCCCCAGGCCGGGTATGAGTACCGCGCCACGGGCTACCACCATCCCGCAATCCATCACCACGAGGACATTCTCGCGCCGTGGAAGGCCATCGCGGGAGAACGGGGCGATCTCCACCGCGAGTACCTAGTTCCCAGGCTCGTGTGTGCTCCGTCGGAGGAGGATTTCGCGTTTCTCAGCCGACCGCTGCAGCTGTCGAAGCCCGAAATCGAGGCCGGCATCAGCTCGCTCGCACCCTGGACCTACCACCTGGAGCCGGCTGGCGTGTCGACGGAGGCCCTCGGCGCCTACAACCAGCGGACGGTCGCTTTCCACCGCTATCGAACGAACCTGATCACGCGGGCCGTTGCGGGCATGCTTGGACCTGAGGCTGCCTCATCGACTCTGCTAGACCTCGGCTGCAACTGCGGTTTCTTCACACTCGACGCGGCTGTGCACGGGGTGGGAAGCACATCCGGGCTCGACCTGAGAGCAGAGAATATTGCGCAAGCGAACTTCCTAAAATCCCTCTACGGTGTGGAAAATGCCAATTTTGAAGTCGGCAATGTGAAAGATGCCCTCGACACTAACAAGACATTTGATGTGGTGCTCAATCTCGGATTGATGTACCATTTGTCCACGCCCTTCGAAGTCATGCTGGATTGCTACAACATCAGCAAGAAATTCTGCGTGGTCGACACCATCACCCATACGGAACCCTTCTCGGCTTACTTCGTCAGATCGAAGGACACGAGTAGTCCGATCGAGGGCGACCTGTCTTTCGAGCTGCAGCCGACCTATCGCGGCATCATCGACACGATGCGCGCGGCCGGCTTCCAGGACATCATCGAACTCGAGGCACCCACCTCCAGCATAGAACTGTATTCGGATGGTACACGACGCTGCCTCGTCGGGTTCAAGGACAGTTCCGAGACGTACGTGAACAGGCTTCTTGCTTGAACGTCTCGCTTGAAGCGCGGAGTGCAGCACAAACTCGATTGTGCGGCACGATACGTCGATCTGACTATCTTCGATTATCAATGAGTTTTCGAGGATGGAGAGCGCCGGTTCTCTCCTCGGGACGGACTGGATCACAATGGTGGACAAGAAAGCCGTCGAGGAATTTACCATCCCTCCTCCAGCCGGCGCCGAAGTCGCGTCCATGCCTTGCACCAATTCGTATTACGCATATCCCAAAGTAAAAAACCTTCACCTAGCTTCATCACATATTGCGTCACTGCTCGACGGTCTCTGGAGAAGATCTGTCCATCCGGGAGAGGACGTCACATTTTACCATCTGAAAGATGTTATCGTTGCCGAAGAGGGGCTGGTTTTCGATCTTGCCGGGAATCTGATCTCGGTTACGCGCACCTACCACACGGACGAGGAAGTGCTCGCCGGCCGCCAACGCGTACTGGATGCGATCGAGCGTGGGCTTGCAAATAAGATTGATAAAGGCATCCTCGGGAAGAGCCGCGGTGCCGACAATTATGGGCACTTCCTCGTGGAGATGCTTCCGCGCGCTTGGCTTGCCAGAAGAATCCTGTCCCTGAACGATTGGCCCGTCATCATCTTCGATGAGCCGACAGCGGTGACGCGATCGGCGACGGCGGCGCTGCATTGCGCGGGTTTCTCGAACGAGTATGTGCTGCCCATGGGGCGGGCTCCGGTTTTTGTCGGCGACCTGATCGTCGTCGACCGGCTTACCGGCCATGCGGTGTACCTGTCGCCGCTGGTCATGGAATGCTTGGACACGATCACTGAGACGATCGCAGCCGCTAAGAACGATTCGATCTATGTGCCACGCAGACCGTCGATGAGCCGCGATTTCAACGACGAGCATCTGGTCGCCGAGCGGCTGCAGGGGCTCGGATTCCAGGAAGTTGAGACAGCGGCGCTACCTTTCCACGAACAAGTCGCAGCGTTCAAAGGTGCGTCGCGGGTGGTTGGATGCGCCGGAGCAGCTCTCACGAACATTGCGTTTTGCCGACCGGGCACCGACGTTTTCATTTTCATGCCGAGTGGCGCTGCCGAAGTTTTCTTCTGGATGTTGGCGGAGGCCCGTAACTTGAATTATCACGAAATTCGATGCCGCGAGATCGGCCCACAACGAGGGGCATTTTCCTGGGATCGTTTGCTCGATGTTTCACCGGATGAAGTTGTCCGGCTCATCGAGCCTGGCGTGTGGAACTAAGTTCTAAATTGACTTAATCCCGCACCGGACCTGGTTGATATTTTTACATCGAAGCGTAGGAATGCGCACTCATCGCCTTGCTCGCGGGCGAAGATTTATCGGACCTGGATTCTGCATTCTCGCAAACCAAGTCCTTGTGCGGAAGGATTGGGTTCCGCTTCGTCGTTGCGACGCGAGAAGCTTCAACGCCACCGAGCGAGCTCGGCTTCAACCTTTGCCAGGAAACGCGCGCACCTTCCCTCATTGCACGAGTCTAGGCCCGTCAGCGAGATCCAATCGAGGCGGCAACGCGGCGCACAGAGCGGGCGAATGCCGAAGCGAAACACCCGCCAGTCCGGCCAGCCGATCAGCCACAGCAGCCAGCGCGGCGATCCGTAGGTTGTGATCACGCCGATCCGGCGGATCCCCGTGAGTTGGGGCTGCAGGTCGCCCGGGCCGGCGAGCCGGAAAGCGACGCCGGGAAGCCAGACGCGGTCGATCCAGCCCTTCAGCATGGCCGGCATCCCGAACCACCAGGTTGGGTAGACGAAGACCAGCGCCTCGGCGCCGCGGAGCGCCGCGATGTGATCGGCAAGGTCAGACCGATCAGCCCTCTCGTCGTAGTAGCACCCGCGCTCCCTGTCGGAGAGAACGGGGTCGAAGCCCTCGGCGTAGAGGTCCCGCAGAACCACCGCATGCCCGGCCGCCTCAAGGCCGCGCCGTGCCGCGTCGCGCACGCTCGCCGAGAAGCTGTCGGCACGCGGGTGGCAATAGATCATCAGCACGCGCATGCGGAGCTCCCGCGCCCTATTGGTCTCAGGGGCGATCCGTGACGCGCTGGAGAAGGTCCGGATCAGCGAACCCATCCGGCGTCAGACCAGCCGAGCCCTGAAACGACCGGATCGCCGCGCGCGTCTTCGGGCCGATCTTGCCGTCGATGCCACCGGGATCGTGGCCGAAGGCCGACAGCCTCGCCTGGAGATCCCGGATCTCGTCCGGCGTGAGCGGGCGCTTCGACCGCGGCCAGTCGCGGAGGAAGCCGCCCGCACCGCGCAGACGATCGGAAAGGTGGGCAACCGTCAGCGCGTAGGACAGCGCCGTGTTGTAGCGCAGGATCACCCGGAAGTTCGGTTGAAGCAGGAAGGCCGGCCCCCCGGCCCCCGCTGGCAGCGCGAGGCTCGCGCGCTGCTGCAGGTCGGCGATGGGACGCCCGTCGGCGGGGCGCAGGCCGCGCTCCTGCCATTCCGACAGGGTGCGCTCCGTCGTCTCGTCGGCGAGACGATAGTCGAACCCCTCGGGAAGCGTCACCTCGAAGCCCCACCCCTCTCCGGCTTGCCAGCCGGAATGGCGCAGGTAATTCGTCGTGGAGGCGAGCGCGTCGGGAATTGAGCTCCAGATGTCGCGGCGGCCATCGCCGTCGAAATCGACCGCGTGCTCTCGGAACGTCTTCGGCATGAACTGGGTGTGGCTCATCGCGCCGGCCCAGGACCCCGTCATCCGCTCTGCTGGGACAGCGCCCTCGGCCAGAATCTGCAGAGCCGCAACCAATTCGTCCCGCCAATACGCGGCGCGCGTCGGCTCTCCGCAGCTCAGCGTCGCGAGCGAGCGCAGGACGGGCTTCACGATCGATGGATCGTCGAGAACCGCCCCATAGGTCGACTCGACGCCCCAGATCGCTACGAGAATGTGACGGTCGACCCCATAGTCGCGCTCGATGGCTGCCAGTGTCGGCCCCCACTCCGCCAGCTTCTCACGGCCCGCGGAGATACGGGCCTCAGTGACGGTGGCCTCGATGTAGTCCCAGATCGGGCGAACGAACTCGGCCTGCCGGTTCGCCGCTGCGAGAGTTGCCGGATCGGGTGCAACGGCCGCCAGTTGAGTTTCCACGAAGCCCCGGTCGAGGCCGCGGCTCGCGGCAAACGTCGTGATCTCGCGCAGGCAACCCGCGAAGGTGTCATTCGCACCGGCCTCCGAAGGGCTTCCTGACGATGGCTCGACCTCGGCGCGGAGCGATACAGCACCGAGGACGAGAAGAATCGCGGCAGCGGGTAGGAATCTCATCGCCACACCCGCGCCAAGGCCGCACGGAAAGCGGAGACTCCCCTGTGCAGGCGCGACGGCTTCCGGTCGGCTGGGGGCTCGGAGGGCGCCGAGCGTGTCAGCAATCGTTCGAGCTCGGCCGGTGAGACATCGATCAGCCGATCCCAGGGCATCGCCCAGAGTTGCGGCCCGATTTCCGGACAGCGGATCTCGCGATACCGCAGGCGGCGTGCCTGCGCCAACATCCAGAAGAACGTCTCACCGGCGCTGCTCGGCGTGAACACCACGACTTCCGTGCCGGGGCGGCAAAACACGATGTTCGTGATGGCGGCGCCCATGCAGCCGACGACGCTGCGCGCGCCCTTGAAGGTTGCGACCTGGTCCTCGAAACTCAGCGCTGCTGCCTCGACCTCACGATAGCCCATGGCACGCAAGCGTTCGGCGATCGCTGGCTCTTCCACGAACTCGCGGATCCGCGCAGGGCGCCGCGTCGCGTAGAGGTCTGCTTCGGGCGCCGGCGCAATCCCGGCGGTGATCGTGTCGAAACACTGCATCACGTGGGGCGACAGGTAGGTGCTGTGCGAGGTGAGACCGTCGATCGCGACGAGGTCGCGCACCAGCACGGGCTCTCGCCCGGTGACGACGATCTCCTCGGGCGCGAACCCGGCAACCTGCAAGGCTGCCCGCGCGACGTCCCGGACCGGGGCCGGCTCGTCGAAGATGATGGCCGGCCAGTCCGGAAAGCCGAAGCGCGTCCGCGCGAGCCAGGCGCGGGGCAGCATCTCGACGAGGAAATGGCCGTAATTGTCAGCCCCGCGGCTCTTGGCGAGAATGCCGCGCTCGAGGGTTCGCGCCGAACCGGATCCGATTGCCGCAAGGACGGCGGCACGCGCGCGCCGGATCTGCTCGTCGTCGTGATAGGTCCGTGTCGGTGCGAGTAGCTTGCCGGATTGGTCGAAAGCGAGACCTTCCTCGGCGACGTACACGTCGGTGAATCGGTAGGCGACGACGTCCCGGCCCCGATGGATGGCCTTGCGCCAGATAGTCTCCAGTGTTGGACGGATCGTCTCCGGGATCGGAGCGAGGCAGGTCAGTCGCGGATAGGCGTAGTACGAGTTCGTACTGGGGATCGCAGCGATCCGTGCGGAATCCGGTGGTTGGACGATCAGATCTTCGATCGGCTCCGACAACGATGTGACTTCCCCTGCATGCGGCAGCCCGCGAGACGCCCTCTTGGCCGCTTTCTGCCCTCGCACGCAACAGCAAGCGACCGCCGGAACGCGCCGCGATGGGCGTTCGGCGGTCGACAGGTCTCAAAACTCTCTCTCGGATAAGGCGCGCGGAGGCGCCGCCACAGCGCGAAGCCGCGCCCGCCCTACTCGCAGACGCGGACGCGGCGGAAGAACACGTCGCCGTAGCCGTCCACGTAGCGGCGGCGCTCGAAGTGGCAGACCGGGCCCTCATCCTCGACGTAGACCGGCGGCGGAGCGCGGTAGACCGGGCGGCCGGGATAGTAACCGTTCTGGGAGGACGCGATGGCTCCGCCGACAGCGAGGCCGCCGAGCACGCCGAGGGCGGCGGCGCCGCCCGGGCTGATTCCGTCGCGGGCCTGCGCGGCCGGCACCGCGGCGACGGCGAGGCCACCGGCCACAAGCGCCGTGGTGAGAAGCCTGATCATGGTTCGATCTCTCCTGTGAAGCGACCACCGGGCAGCGCCGGAGAGTCGCGAAGACTGAACAGAACAGCAACGGTATTGGGGCGAGAGTTCGGCACGGGATGAAAATGACGGGCCAAGCCGTCTGCCGCCCGACATCAACCTTGGCTGAACGGTCCTACAGGCGCCCGTTCCGTGCGGATAGGCGCCAGCGCACATCCCGGCGAAGCTCAGGCTCGCCCCAACTCTCGGCAAGCGCCTCGCGGAACGCGATGAGCGGGGCTCGCCCGCGATCACGCTCGGCCACTCGAACGGCCGACCAAGTCTCGACGTAGCCGATGAGATCCGCGAGCGTCCACGACGCCACCATCGCCAGAGCAGGCGCCGGCATTTCGGCGAAGGGAAACGGGAGGCCCGCATAGCCCTCCTCCACATGGCGGCGCTCCGGCGGCCAGTAAGGCTTGAGAACGGCGCCGTAGAAGTGCTGAACGACAGCGCCGGCCGCGCCCTCGATCTCGAGCACGCCGTAGCTGATCAGGGAGAGGACCCCGCCCGGTCGCACGACCCGGCGCACCTCCGCGTAGAAGCGCGGCAGATCGAACCAATGGGCGGCCTGGGCGACGGTGACGAGGTCGACGCTGGAGGCGGGCAACCCGCTCGCCTCCGCAGGAGCGACCTTGTAGCGCACGCGTCGGTGCGGGCTCGCGGCCGCGATCTGGGCGGCGCTCGCATCGGTCGCGACGACCTCGCCGTAGCGCGCGGCCAGCAAGGTCGAGAGCTGCCCGGTGCCGCAGCCGCAATCGAGCGCTTTCTCGTGGCGCAATGTGAGGGAGGAGAGATGCTCGACGAGGGCCCCCGGATAGGTCGGCCGGTGGGCGGCATAGTCCGCGGAGCCGGTCGAGAAATGGTCCTTGAAGCCGTGCTCCGTCATGGCGTCCGCTCCCCGGTGGATCGTGAGAATAGCGACGTTCACAGCCGATGCGAGCTTGACGAAAAGGCCGGCGCCGGCTCGAACCCGGGATCGCGTCGGGCGTTCGCGCTGAGGACGCGGCTGCCGGCGAAAGGCACCTGAGAGTCACCTGAGAGGCACCCATGGCGACACGAGGCTTCACGGGACGCAGGCCGCCCGAGGCGACGCGGGAGCGGCTGCCTCCGGGGCAGTATCTCACCGAGGATTTTCCGGTCCTGCAGCTCGGACCGACGCCGCGGCTCGACCTCGCGACCTGGCGCTTCACGCTGCGCGATGGCGCAAAGCCTCTGAAGAGCTGGACCTGGGATCAGTTCGAGGCCATGCCGCGCACGCGCTGGGGCGGGGACATCCATTGCGTCACGAAGTGGTCGAAGTTCGACACCGTCTGGGAGGGCGTGACCTTCGACGATATCCTGGCCGATGCGGGCGTCGCCGCGCCGACCGCCTTCGCGCTCGCTGAGGGCTACGACGACTACACGACGAACGTGCCCGTCGCGGATCTCGCGAATGGCAAGGCCATGGTCGCGACCCGCTACGCCGGCGCGCTGATCCCGCCCGATCATGGCGGCCCGGCACGCCTCCTCGTGCCCCATCTCTACTTCTGGAAGAGCGCCAAATGGGTGAGCGGCCTGCGCTTTACCCGCAAGGACGAGGCGGGGTTCTGGGAATTGCGGGGCTATCACATGTACGGCGATCCGTGGCGCGAGCAGCGCTTCACCGGTGACTGACCGCAGCTCGATCCGCTGGCAGGAAGCCGAGGTCGTCGGCATCACCCCTGTCACCGAACGCGTGAAGAGCTTCCGCTTCCGGGTCGATTTCGCCGACAGGTTCGTGCCCGGGCAGCATGTCGACGTGCGGCTCACCGCGCCGGACGGCTATCAGGCACAGCGCAGCTACTCCATCGCCTCGGCGCCCGAGGAGTCCGGGACGATCGAACTGATGATCGAGCGCCTCGACGAGGGCGAGGTCTCGGGATTCTTCGCGAACGTCGCCGCGATCGGCGACCGGATCGAACTGCGTGGGCCGATCGGCGGCGCGTTCGTCTGGACGAAGCGGGACGGCGGGCCGCTCCTCCTCGTCGGCGGCGGATCGGGCGTGGTGCCGCTCCTCGCGATGCTCCGGCACCGGGCGGTGGCCGCGCCGGACGTGCCGGCCCTCCTCCTTTACTCCGCCCGCACGCGCTCGGACATCATCGCCGCCGATGAGTTGCAGGCCCGCACCCGTGACGAGCCCGGCTTCACGCTGAGGCTCGCCCTCACCCGGGAGCCGGGCGGCCGGCGGATCGACCGCGCGACGATGGACGAGGCGCTCGCCCGGCTCGGGCGACCGGCCCACGCCTTCGTCTGCGGCAGCAACGCCTTCGTCTCGGCCGCCTCCGACCTCCTCGTCGATGCCGGCGTTCCGCCGCGCACGATCAGGACCGAGCGATTCGGCGGTTCGCTCACGGGCTGAAGATCAGGACGAGGTAGACGAGGAACACGATCAGGTGGACCGCGCCCTCGAGCACCGTGGTCCGGAGGCCCGAGAAGGTGAGCGTGCTGAGGATCAGCGTGACCGTCAGGAGCGCCATCTCGGTCGGCTTCAGGCCGAGCACGACGGTCTGACCGGTGATCAGGCCAACGGCGAGGATCGCCGGAACGGTCAGGCCGATCGTCGAGGTCGCCGCGCCGAGGCAGAGGTTGATCGCGCGCTGGAGATCATTGCGGGCCACCGCCTTCAGGGAGGAGATGGCCTCCGGCGTGAAGACGATCGCCGCGATGAGGACGCCGCCGAGCGCCGAGGGCGCCCCCAGCGCCGCGATCCCGTGGTCGAGGATCGTGGCGAGGCTCTTCGACAGCAGCACGATCGGCAGGATGTTGGCGATGAGGAGCGCGGTGTGGCGCAGGATCGTCCCCGCCGCCGGCCGCTCTCCCGCCTCGGTGGGTTCGGGGCCCGAGGTCGCCTCGTGGCTCGATTCCATGAAGAAGTCCCGGTGCCGCCCGGTCTGGATCAGCAGGAACACCGCGTAGAGGGCGACCGTGAAGGTCGAGAAGGTGATCGCCTGCAGGCGGGTCAGCGTGCCGTCGCTGGTCGAGGTGGTGAAGTTCGGGATGATGAGCGCGATCGTGCTGAGCGGGATCAGCACCGACAGGAAGGCGGAGGCCCCCTGAAGGTTGTAGGATTGCTGATGGTGCCTGAGGCCGCCGATCAGCAGCCCGATCCCGACGACGCCGTTGAGCACGATCATCAGCACCGCGAACATGGTGTCGCGCCCGAGCGTCGGCGCGTCCTTGGCCGAGAGCATCACGGCGGAGACGAGGGCGACCTCGATGACCACGATGGCGAGCGTCAGGATCAGGGTGCCGAGCGGTTCGCCGAGCATCTCGGCGAGTTCCTCCGCCTCGTGCACCACGCCGAAGGCGGACCACATGATCGCGCCGAGGAGCCAGGCGAACAGGCCGCACGCCCAGAGCGGAGAGCCGAGATCGCCCAGCCACTCCTTGCCGAACCACGCGAAGGCGCCGACCGTCGCCCAGGCCACTGCCAAACGCAGGATGCCGCTCATCGACCCGTCCGTTTCGCCCCGCCGCCCGCCGCGGGCCGGCTCGCAGGGGCCGGTCCCCTTCTGCCATCGGGCGGTCGGGGACGACAGGTGCGGCGGCGGGAAAAGGCGGCGGGTGCCGTTCCGCTCACGAAACCGTGCTTGCGCGTTGCAACCGGCCCATGCAGCGTGTGCTGTGGTGCCGGGCGCCCGCGCGCGGTAGACATCCAGGCTCCGTAACCGATTCGAGACCGGCCCTCCGCTTCGATCCGCGCCCCCGTGCGGGAGCGGACGAGCGCCGCCGCTGAAAGTCCGCCCTTGCCTTTCCCGACCATGCCCGCCCCCATCGCGCGGGCGCTTTCCGAGCGCGCCTACGAGGAGCCGACGCCCGTTCAGGCTGCCGTGCTGGAGCCCGACGCCCTCGGCCGCGATCTTCTCGTCTCCGCGCAGACCGGCTCCGGCAAGACCGTCGCCTACGGGCTCGCCATCGCCGGCACCCTGCTCGGCGAGGCCGAGACGTTCGGGCAGGCAGGGGCTCCGCTCGCCCTCGTGATCGCGCCGACGCGCGAGCTCGCGCTCCAGGTGCACCGCGAATTGTCGTGGCTCTACGCCGCCGCCGGCGCCCGCATCGTCGCCTGCGTCGGCGGCATGGACCCGCGCCGGGAAGCGCGTTTCCTGATGGACGGGACGCACATCGTCGTCGGCACGCCCGGACGTCTGCGCGACCATCTGGAGCGCGGGAACCTCGCCACCCAGTCGCTGCGCGCCGTGATCCTCGACGAGGCCGACGAGATGCTCGATCTCGGCTTCCGGGACGACCTTGAGTTCATCCTGTCGGCGACGCCGGGCGAGCGCAGCACGCTCCTGTTCTCGGCGACGCTGCCGAAGGCCATCGGGACGCTGGCCGAGCGCTACCAGCGCGATGCCCTGCGCATCGCGGTGAAGGGCCAGGAGCAGGGCCACGCCGACATCGCCTACCGCGCAATCCGGGTCGTTCCCCGCGAGATCGAGCACGTGGTGCTCAACGTCCTGCGGGAGGCGGATGCTCCGACCGCGATCGTCTTCTGCAACACCCGCAATGCCGTGCGCCACCTCCAGGCGGTGCTGACCGAGCGTGGCTTCTCGGCGGTTGCCCTGTCGGGCGAGCTCGGCCAGGGCGAGCGCAACGCCGCGCTCCAAGCGCTGCGCGACGGGCGCGCCCGCGTCTGCGTCGCGACCGATGTCGCCGCGCGCGGCATCGACCTGCCGACGCTGAGCCTCGTCATCCATGCCGACCTTCCGCACGATGCGGAGGTCCTGCAGCACCGGAGCGGGCGCACCGGCCGCGCCGGACGCAAGGGCACGAGCGTGCTGCTCGTCCCGAATTCCCGCCGCCGCCGCGCTGAGCAGCTCCTCGCGATCGCGAAGGTCGCACCGATCTGGAGCGGGCCGCCGACGGCGGACGAGATCCGCCGCCTCGACGGCGAGCGCATGATGGCGGACCCGCTCTTCTCGGAACCGCCCGCGGAGGAGGATCTCGCCCTCGCGGACCAATTGCTGACGCAGATGTCGCCCCGCGACATCGCCGCGGCGCTCGCGCGCGTCTACCGCACCCGCCTACCCTCCCCCGAAGACGTGACCGATCCGGGCGAGGCGCCGGGGCGCGGTTCGGCGAACCCGCGCTTCGATCCGCTCGCGGCGGAGCGCATCGCCGCCATGGGACCGGCCGTGTGGTTCCGGCTCAACCTCGGGCGGCGCGACAATGCCGACCCACGGCGCCTGCTGCCGCTGCTGACAAGGCGCGGTGGGGTCGATCGTCAGGAGATCGGCGCGATCCGCATCTTCGAGCGCGAGACGAAGTTCGAGGTCCGGGGAGGCGCGGCCTCACGCTTCGCGGCGGCTTTCGCACGGAACGGTTCGCCCGAGATCCAGGTCGAGCCGCTCGCCGCCGAGGGCGCGCCCGCGGAGCGCCGCGGCCCGAAGGGCTTCAAGAGCCCGCGTGGGGACAAGCATGCCCGCGTGATGGGCAAGAAGCCGCGCAACGGCTGAGGCGGCCGGCCGGACGGCCGCTCTCCCGATCCGGTCGTCCGGTCAGAACTTCTCGGGCAGGCCCTTCACGGCCTCGCCGAGCGCTTCGACGCTCTCGCGGATCTTGCGGCCCGCGGGTGCGAGCGAAGGCACCTTCATGCCGAAGACCTCGGTGGTCTCGGGCTCCTCGGCGGCCGTAGGCGCTGGCGCAGCCTCGGCAGAGGCGACCTCGCTCCTCTTGGCGGCCGGCGGCTTCGGCGCTGCAATCTTCGGGCGGGGTTTCGCCGCCTCCTTCGCGACATCCTTCGGCGCTTCGGGCGCAGCCTCGCGCGCCGGCGCAGCCGGCAAGGCCGCGAAGGCGACGTCCGCTGTGCGCGCCTTGACCGTCTCGTTCTTCGACGGGGCGACCACGTGGGCGGTCCGGGCCGGTGGCGCGAGCAGCGCCGCTTCCCGGACGGGGGCGACGGTCGCCGCATTCTCGATCATCGGTGCGCGCTTCGCGGGGGCGCTCGCCGTTTTCGGAGCGGTCGGGGCCGGCTGCGGCGCGGCCTGCGGCTCGATCGGCTTCGCCTCGGCATCGATGGCTGCGCGAAGCGGCATCGGAGTCTCCGGCGCGGCTGTCGGCACGACCGGCGTGGACACGGGGGCGGGCTCTACGCTCAGGCTGCCCGTGACGAGCGCCGGGACACCGTCCTTGAGATCGGGCCAGTTCGCGGCAATCTGCTTGACCCCGGCCGGCTTCGGCGGGGCGGCGAGGCCGCCGAGCAGGGACATCGACGCCGCCGAGAAGGCGGCCACGGCACCGATGGCGAGGCCGCCGAGCAGCGCGACGCGGAACTTGCTCCGCGGGGCCGACCGGACCTTGGCCGAAGGCCGCGTGTCGCGGGTTTCCGACGGATCGATCGAGACGTTCATCATCGGGCGGGGTCTCTTCCTGATACGCGACGCATGGTGAACGGACCGGCGCTCCCCTTCACCGACCCCGGCGCGTCAACCGCGCCGCCGGCCAAGCCGCGCATGCCGGAACACGCGGGACGTCGGCCTTGGTAAACGAACTCATCGTGACAATACGGCGCAAAGATGTCCGCAAGCCCCACGTCAATCATAACCGTGGTCTGGGACACCGCCTGCGGATTAACCACGGTACGATTAAGGCTTCGTGTCTGCGCATGACTTGGGAGCCAGGGGCGTGCGACTCGGCCACGTCTTACGGCTGTGGACAATTCTCGGCCAGCAGCGCTGCCTGGGCACGGGCCACCTTCTCGACGCTGCGAGTCCACCGGTCCGGGATCCGGTCGGGACGCTCGCCGCGTCCGAGGCAATGCTCCTTCAGGGCGAAGAGCTGTGGGTCGCCCCAGCGCGCGAGGAGCGCCTGGAAGGCAGCGTGGCGCTCCATCCGGAAAGGCAGCGCCGCACCGGAAGCGTCCTTGCAGGGATGGGGCGGCAGCATGTGCGCGTGCGGCACGAGCCCGGCCGGGATCGGCGCCGTCGCCGCGTGCGTGCGCTGCAGACGCAGGACGCTCGTCACGACGTGAGCGCGGGGACCGTCCGGTCCTGCATCGACGGACACCTCGATCCGCCCGAGCGGGCCGGCGAAGACGAGCGTCAGGGCGCCCCTGGGCACGCGCGACAGGCGCGGATCCTGCGGGTCGAGCGCGGGCGTGCCGATGGCCGATCCGAGGATGTCCAGCGCCTCGGAGTCGCGCGTGCGCAGGCAGACCGCGCATTGCGGCAGGCCGAAGCCGAGATCGAACAGGGTCGCGTCTCGATCCTCCGGCGAGAGGGCCGCCGTATCGGGCCCCAGTCCTGTGACCCCCGGATGCGCCGTGGCCGACCCGAATTCCTCGGGCAGGCACAGAGCGACGGCATGGCTCCAGCTCTCTCCGAGCGCCGTCTCGTAGGCGACGGGGACGGTCTCGGCGGGCGGACTCAACGCGATGCCGCCGCGCGGCGTCACCAGCCCGAGGCGTCCATCATCGAGGGGTACCGTCGGCTCTTCCGGCAAGCGCCGGAACTCCGCCGCGGCACCGAACGTGCCGAGGCTCCAGGCCGTGTCCGTGTCGGCGAGCCTTGCACGGAGAAGGTCTGTGATCGCGCCCGCGTCGGCCATAACCCGTCTCCGCTACGCCCGGCCGAGGTTCGCGGCAAGCGGGCTGGACGCGCCGGTCCCTGTGGAGGCTTGCGCGCCGTGCGTGGACTTCGGCGGCGGGCTTTGCGACGTTGGGTCCGTGGGCGGAGGTGCCCTGCCCGATCACGATGACGCCATCCGCCGGCACGGCCCCGACGATCTCCCCGCGCGAATCGCGGCTCGCCTCGCTCTGGGCGGGCCTGTCGACGCGCACCCGCTTGATCGCCGTTGTGCTGGCGATCGACGTCGTCGCCGCCCTCGTGTCCTGCGCCGTCATCGTGCTGAACGCCCGCGCGGCGGTGACGGTGGAGACGCAGGCCTCCCTCGCCACCGTCGAACTCCTCGTCGCCGACACGATCCGGCTCGCCGAGGATTCACCGCCGGACCGCCTCCTGCAGACCCTGGACCTGCGCTTCCAGGCCCTGCGCCATGTCCGCGTCTCGGTGCTCGACGAGTCAGGCCGCAAGGTCGGCGTCGGGCTGACCCGGTTCCGGTCCGACAGGCACATCGCACCGCGCTGGTTCGCGCAGATGATCGCGCCCGGGATCCAGCAGCACGTGCTGCCCATTGTGGCCTCCGGCCGGCGCATCGGCACGGCGCAGATCGTGACCGAACCCTTGGACGAGATCGACGAGGTCTGGGGCTACGCGGTCGCCCTCTCGGTGACGACCTTCTGCATCAACGTCGCGATGCTGGTGGCCCTCTACCTCGCGCTCGGCCGCGTACTTGCCCCGCTCGGCAGCCTCGCGGACGGGCTGACGCAGCTGGAGCGCCACGATTACACCGCGCGCCTCGAGCCCCCGCGGTCCCGCGAACTCGCCGTCATCGCGGAGCGCTTCAACGGAGTCGCCGAGGCCCTAACCGAGGTCCGGGCGGCGAACGGCCGCCTGAACCGCCAGCTTCTCACCGCCCAGGACGACGAGCGGCGCCGCACGGCCCTCGAGCTTCACGACGAGTTCGGGCCCTGCCTGTTCGCGCTGGAGGCGAATGCCGCCTCGGTCAGCCGCATCGCTCTGGCGCCGAGCGGGCCGGACCGCGAGAAGCTCGCGGCGCGGGCGGCCGACATCAGCATGATCGTCGGGCAGGTCCAGACGCTGAACAGGGATCTCCTGAACCGTCTGCGACCGCACGCGCTCGGGCAGGTTCCGCTGACCGAGTGCCTCAACCTGCTCCTGCGCGATTTCGCGCGCCGCCATCCCGCGACCGGCTTCTCCGGAGATTTCGATGGGCTGGCGCGGGGCTACGGCGACCTCGTCGACCTCACCGTGTTCCGCTGCATCCAAGAGAGCATGACGAATGCCGTGCGTCACGGCCAAGCGGCCCATGTGAGCGCGGTCGCACGGGAGACGGAGAGCCGCAGCATCGAGATCAGCGTGCGGGACGACGGCACCGGGGTGAAGCCGGATCACACGGTCGGGCTCGGACTCTCGGGGATGCGCGAGCGCGTCGGCGCTCTCGGTGGTACATTTGAGCTTGACAACGCCGCACCGGGCACGGTTGTCCGGATCACCATCCCCGCGGATGCCGAGCGGGGCGAAGAGACAGGGGCCAGCGTGCCGCTATGAACGCCATCGCGACGAACGCCACCGCGGTCACGACCCGCCTGCCGGTCCTGGTGATCGACGATCACCCGATCGTGCTGCAGGGCTGCCGCCGGGTGCTGGAGGATGCCGGTATCGAAACCGTCGCGGAAGCGACGAACGTGGTGACAGGCTACCGCCTGTTCCATCGGCTTCGCCCTCCGGTCGTGATCTGCGACCTCACCTTCCAGGGAAGCGGGCTCGCGGGCCTGGGCCTGATCCGACGCATGAAGGCGGTCGAGCCGAAGACGCGTATCCTCGTCTTCAGCATGCACAACGATCCGGTCATCGTCTCGCGTGCCCTCGAGGCGGGCGCCCTCGGCTACGTTCTGAAGGATCATGCCTCGGCCGAGCTCTACGACGCGTTCGAGCGCGTGCGCGTGGGAGAGGTCTACCTCGACCGCCGTCTCGCGACCGAGGTCGCGATGCTGCGCTCGGACGCGCGGCGCACGCCCGAATCGCAGCTGACCCCGCGCGAGCAGCAGATCCTCGCTCGCCTCGCCCAGGGCAAATCCTACGGCGCCATCGCGACGGATCTGTCGGTGAGCTACAAGACCATCACCAACGCCTGCTCGCAGATGCGCCAGAAGCTCGGCGTCCGCACCCTGGCCGAACTCATCCACGTCGCGGTGACCCAGGCTCAGCGACAGGGCTGACCGGCGCCACGCGACGGCGACACGAAGGCGCGAGCGCTCCCGGCGGGGCGCTGCGGGACATCGGGCGAGGCGGATCGTGACGGCAGAAGGACGACCGGCAACCTTCTCCGCGGAAGCCTGGACGCGCAACGCGGACATCTACGCGGCGATCCGCACGATGCCCTTCAACGTCGAGCTTGCCGCCGGAACCCTCGGGCGCTCGCGTTTCCGGCACTACATCCTGCAGGACGCGCATTACCTTCTCGGTTTCGGCCGCGCTCTCAGCCTCGCCGCCGCCAAGGCGCCCGATCCGGACCGGATGGTGCAGTTCGCGCGGGCGGCCGAGACGGCGGTCGTGGTCGAGCGGGCCCTGCACGGCGGCTTCTTCCGGGATTACGGGATCGACGCCGAGACTTTCGCGCGGACGCCGCTCTCCCCGCCCTGCGACCACTACGTCGCCTATCTCCTCGCCGCGGCCTACGCCGAACCCTACGAGGTTCTGCTCGCGGCCCTTCTGCCCTGCTTCTGGATCTACGCCGAGATCGGCCGCGACATCCACGCGCGCGCCGCGCCGAACAACCCCTACCAAGCCTGGATCGACACCTATGCCGGCGAGGAATTCGCCCGCGCCGTCGCCGAGATGATCGCGGCGACGGACGAGGCGGCCGCCTCCGCGGCGCCCGGCCTGCGCGCGCGCATGCACCGCGCCTTCACCCATGCCACCCGCCTCGAATGGATGTTCTGGGACGGAGCCTACCGCGAAGCGGATTGGCCGCTCTGACCGAGCGCCCCCGGCGATCGAATCCGTGGCGGGCCTCTTGCCTCGGGGTGGCCGCCGCGTCCCGCGCTGCTAGCTAGACGAGGACAGGTGCGCCTCGGCGCGGAGGCGGGCGGTTCGTGACGCGGCCCGAACGGAACCAGAGGACAGATTGTATGACGGCCGGCCTGACGAGCGACCTCCTGCGCACGAAATCGCTGGAGCGCCTCAACGCGGATGCGGAAGCCGGCGAGCACAGGCTGCAACGGACCCTCGGCCCCTGGAGCCTGATCGGCCTCGGCATCGGAGCGGTCATCGGTGCGGGTCTGTTCTCGCTCACCGGCATCGCCGCGGCCGAGCATGCGGGTCCGGCAGTCGTGATCTCCTTCGCCATCGCGGCGATCGGCTGCGCGTTCGCCGGCATGTGCTACAGCGAGCTCGCGGGCATGATCCCGGTCGCGGGCTCGGCCTACACCTATGCCTACGCCACGATGGGCGAGTTCGTCGCCTGGATCATCGGCTGGGACCTCGTGCTCGAATATGCGGTCGGCGCGGCCACCGTTTCCGTGAGCTGGTCGAAATACGTCGTCCGGTTCCTGCACGAATTCGGGATCGACCTGCCCGGAAACCTCGTGCACTCGCCCTTCGAGACCTACCAGCTCGCCGACGGCACGACCGCACACGGCCTCGTGAACCTGCCGGCGATCCTCATCATCTGCGCCGCCTCGTACCTGCTGATGATCGGCATCCGGGAATCGGCCCGGGTGAACGCCGCGGTGGTGATGGTGAAGCTCGCCGTCGTGGCGGCGGTCATCGGCGTCGGCGTGTTCTACATCAAGCCCGCCAACTACGTGCCTTTCATCCCCGAGAACACCGGCACGTTCGGCGAGTACGGCTGGAGCGGGATCATGCGCGCCGCCGGCGTCGTGTTCTTCGCCTATATCGGCTTCGATGCGGTCTCGACGGCGGCGCAGGAAGCCAAGAACCCGCAGCGGAACATGATGATCGGCATCCTCGGATCGCTGGCGATCTGCACGATCATCTACATCCTGTTCGCCGGCGTGCTGACCGGCCTCGTCCACTACGACGCCATGCGCGGCGACGCCGCGCCTGTGAACACCGCGATCGCGCAGACGCCCTTCCCCTGGCTGAAGAGCCTCGTGACGCTCGGCATCATCGCCGGCTTCTCGACCGTGATCCTCGTGCTCCTGCTCGGCCAGAGCCGGGTGTTCTACACGATGTCCCAGGACCGGCTGCTGCCCGGCCTGTTCTCCCGCATCCACCCCGAGTGGAAGACGCCCTACCGCTCGAACCTGTTCTTCATGGTCTTCACCGGCGCCCTCGGCGGCTTCCTGCCGATCAGCCAGCTCGGCCACATGACGAGCATCGGCACCCTGCTCGCCTTCGTCCTCGTCTGCCTCGGCGTGATCATCCTGCGGCGCACGCAGCCCGACGCGAAGCGCGAGTACCGGACGCCGCTGGTTCCGCTGGTGCCGATCCTCGGCATCGTCAGCTGCGGAGCCATGATGGTCTCCCTCGACGGCGAGACCTGGATCCGCCTCGTTGTCTGGCTGGCGATCGGACTGGTGATCTACTTCGCCTGGAGCCGCCGACACAGCCGCATCGGCCGAGAGGAAGAACGGGCCAAGGCCTGACGGCGGCCCGGCCGCGTCAGGCCATCGCGGCGAGGGCGAGCCCCTTGCTGCGGGCCTTCCGCACCGGGGCTCCGACCTCGACCACCTGCCGCTCCCGGGCGACGAAGGCGGTCGGCATCTCGGCCTGCATCTCCGCCTCGAGGCTGCGCAGGCGCGCGTCCGAGTGGCAGGGATGCAGGTGGATGATCCCGAGCGCCTTGACCCCGGCCGCGCGGGCGAGTTCGACGCCCTTCTGCCAGGTCGAGTGCCCCCAGCCGCGGCAGGTCGGATACTCGCAATCCGTGAACATGCCGTCGTAGATCATCAGGTCGGCACCCGCGACGAAATCCTTGAGCGCCGGATCCGGCCACGGATCGCTGTGCTCGATGTCGCTGATCACGCAGAGGCGCTTGCCCCCGTGCTCGAAGCGATACCCGACCGAGCCCTGCGGGTGGTTGAGGAGGATCGTGTCGACCCGCATCCCGTCCGGGAAGGTCAGCGTCTCGCCGGCCTTGAAGCCGTGGTGCTGGAGCGTGCAGGGCAGGACGTCGAGCGTAACCGGGAACAGCGGCGGCGCGAACAAGCGACCGAGGGCCTCCTCGGCGGAGGCACCGTCGAGGTTTCCGCAATACGTGTGGACCGTCCGCTCGGGATCGAACACCGCGGGCTTGAAGAAGGGGAGGCCGCCGGTGTGGTCGAGATGCAGGTGGCTGAACAGGAGATCGACCGATTTCGGCAGCGTCTCCCGGTGGAACTGGCCGCAATTATAGAGGCCCGATCCGGCATCGATCAGGAACATGCGCTCGCCGCAGCGAACCTCCAGACACGGGGTACTGCCGCCGAACTCGACGTAATCGGGTCCGCTGACCGGGGTTGAGCCGCGGACGCCCCAGAAGCGCAGCGTCAGGCCGCCGTCCGGGGCAAGACTTTTCGACATCATCATCGGGGTCGTTATACCAACTGACCTGATCGCTCACGATCAGGACCCTTTCGCCGCGGCGGCGTCAATGCATCCGCGCCGCTCGGCCGGTGGGCAAGAGGCGCCTCGCGCTCTCCACGCTCTGTGAGGTGGTCGTTGCGATGCGTTTCTGATGTGCGTGCGCGCACACGCCGCGGGACCTCCACGATGCTCGCTCCGCCGCGCGTCAGCGCTGCGCCAGCCGGCCCGGCTGGGTGGCCGGGTCGGCGGCGTAAGCCCAATGAGCGACCCCGCGGGCAGCCGGGTCCGAGCCCTGCCCGGCCAGTGCGATCCGCACGAGCCTCGGCAGCGTGTCGGCGTAGGTCGCGGGGGAATCGGAGAACGGGTCGGGCACCCGCTCGTAGGCCGCCACGAAGCGCGCGGAGACCGGATCGAAGGAGAGGCCGCTGCCCGGCGCGATCCAGCCGGCCCAGATCGCCTCCGGCACGGGCGCGGGCGCCCGGCGCGCCGGGATCACCACGACCTCCTGCCCGGCATAGGCCAGGGCCTCCGGTCGGCTGACCTCCCCGAGCGAGACGCCCTTCGAGGCGAGCGCCGCCCAGAACGCGTTCTGGCCGCCGTCGGAATAGGTGGTGCGCACCGCGGCCGCCCCGTCGTCCACGAGGGCCGCGATGCGCGCCTCCTCGGCCGCGCGCCGGATCGCGACCGCGCGCTCCTTGGCCGGCTCCTTCGCGGGGGTGAAGGCGTAGCGGCCCGCCTCGACGGTCACCTGCACCTCCTCGCCCGTCGCCTCGAAGCGGTCGGAGCCCTCCTTCAGCTGCCGCCAGAAGGCGATGTTCGGGTCCGTCCGGTGGCGCGCCATATTCGCGGCCGTCATCCGGAACGGATAGGACTGGAACTGGAAGGCCGCCTGCCCGCCCGCCAGCGCGTCCCGGGCGATGGCGTAGATCTCGCCGACGACCTGATCGGTCATGGCGAAGCAGCCCATCGACGAGCACACGCCGTGGACCATCACGGCGGAGCCCGTGCCGCCATGGGCGCGGTCGAAGGCGTTCGGGTAGCCGACGTCGAAGGAGAGATAGTAGCGCGAGTTCGGGTTCATCTGGCTCTTGGCCACGCTGTAGAACCCTTCCGGCGTCTGCCGGTCGCCGTTCTTGCGCTTCGGCCCGAGCTGGCCGGACCAGCGGCAGATCGGGAAGGTCTTGACGTGGACGAAACGTCCGCCGGCCGCCTTCTTCCAGACCTCGATCTCGGATTCCTTCTTGTAGGCGCGAAACAGAACGGGTGCGGAGGCGCTCGTGCCCTTGGATGCCATCAGCGACAGGGTCGCGGCCGGGATCGGCGCCTCGGCCTTGGCATTCTGCGCGCCCGCGGCGCCAGGCAGCAGCGATACGCCGAGAGCGACGGCGAGGATCGCGCCCCGCGAGAGCTGTCCGGCAATGGCAGGGAGCATGAGCGGCCCGGGAAATCGACGGCGCCGGTCGGCCCGCCGGTGCGGCACGGAGCACGCACGATTCGAGACGGTGGCGAGCCATTGCGGCGGGGGTGAGGCTGGTATCGCGCCCGGGACCTCTCGTCCCCTCAGGCCGGCACAGCTTCCTCGCGCGCAACGACCGTGTTGCGGGCGATCTGGACCACGGCGTCGAAGGGCGGCAGCGCCTCGAGGTCGGCGGAATCCGGCAGGCAGACGATCAGGCCGCACCCGGCGCGGGCCGACCGGAGGCGGGCAAGGCGCTCGCGGAACTCGTCGCTCTTGCGCTCCTCCATGAGGATCGCGACGACGAGGATGTCGGGGTCGCGGATGATGCAGCGGGCAAGATCGATGGCAATGCGCTCCCTCGGGCCGATCGCGCCTTCGCCGAGCCCGCTGCCCCCGCCCGCGGGCTCCACGCGGCTCTCGAGGCCGAGACGGTACACGGTGCGCTCCAGCCCTTCGTCGGAGAGCACGCGGCGCACCAGCGCACGCACCCGCGCCTCGGCCCCGGCCTCGCCGTAGGCAATGCGGCCGAAGAGCAGGTTCTCCTCAAGGCTCGCCGCGGCGTTGACCCGAGCGGGATCGTAGAACTCGACCTGTCCCCGCAGGTGCGTCGGCAGCATCGCGGCGAAGGATCGGCGGGCGGCCACGAGCCGCTCCTCGAAAGCGGCGTCGATCAGGCCGAAGCGGTGCCGTGTCTCGCTGTAGCGGAGCGAGAGGCCGATCAGCCGCTCGCGGTCGCGTTGCCCGGGCGCCCCCCGGCGCCAGCCACTGGCCTCGGACTGGCGGGCGACGAGATCCTCGAAATAGGCCCGCTCAGCGGCCGGGAAGAGCGAGAACGCGTCGAAGAGCGGATGATCGTTCGGGAGGTCGGCGAAGATCTCGACCGTGCTCCGTGCGACCTGCAGGCCGATCTCGGTGAGGGCGCGTGTGAGATCCTCCGCCTCCAGCACCGCACGCAGATAGGGGTGCCGGCCGAGATTGGCCGGCGCGAAGGCCGTGCCGATCGACTCGCCGAACAGGATGTTTTCTCCGACCGTCGCCTGATGGTTGTAGCGGTCGGGATCGAAGGCCTCGACGAGCCGCTCGGCACTGTCCGCCGCCAGGGCCGCGCGCACCGCCTGACGGGCCGCGACCACGGCGCCCGCGAGTTCGGGATCGGCCGCCGGATCGACGCGCCCGACGAGACCTCGGGCGTAGACGAAGCCGTCGAGCCCCGTCAGGCGGAGCGTCTCGACGAAGGTCGCTTCCGGAATCGTTGCGGCGGGCTCGGTGCCGTAGAGCAGGTTCTGGCGCAACGTCCCCTCGATCAGGATGGCTTCGCCCGCGGCGAAGGCGATCCGCCGGGCGCGCTCGGCCGGCTCGAAGGTCCGCATGTCGTGCCCGTCGAAGGTCGCGGACCCTGCGGTCGGCTCGATCTGGCCGGCCAGGACACCCGCCAGCACGCGGGCGCCGCTGCCGCGCCCGCCCGCGATGGCCACGTGCCCCGGCATCGGCAGCACGAGGTCGGCCGCGACGAGGCGCTCGCCGGAAGCCGGATCGTAGGCGCCGACCGTCGCGAGCGTGAGAAGACCCGCCCGGGGCACGGGGACGGCGTGGGTGCTCCTGCGCGGGCGTCGCCGCTCGAGCTCATCGAGAGACCGGACGATTTCGCGGAAAGTGGGGGCGATGTCGGCGCGCAGGACGTAGAGGCGCAGCGTCACGGCGAGCAGCAGGGCGGCGAGGACGAAGGCGCCCGCCGCCGCGGCGAGCGCGCCCGGCGAGACGGGTGCGGCGGGCGGTGCCCCCGGCACGGTTCCGCCCCGCCACAGGGCCGCACCGAGCGCCAGCGCCGGTACGAGCACGGCGAGCGCCACCGCCGGGGCACGGGCATAGGCCAGGCGCGCCTCGGCGTGACCGAGTGCGCCGCGACTCGCGACGGCCTTCGCGCGGAGCCGGGCGCGCTCCTGCGCGGCGGCACCGTGGGCCCGCACGGCCGGCAGGCGGCGCACCAGATCGACGAGCGTACGCTCGACCAGCCCGCTGACATTGCGGCGCAGAGACGCCCGGGCTCGGCCGCCGCGCAGGATGAGTGTGCCCGCCAATCCGGAGGCGAGCAGGCCCACGACGGCGACGGGCAGGAGCCGCGGCGCCGCGACAGCGGAGGCGAGGGCTGCCATCAGGATCGCCGCAATCGTCAATGCGGGCACGAGGATGCCGACGGCCAGCAAACCGTCCACGCGCCCCAGCAACCCCCCGACGAGATGCGCGAGGCTGCGCGCTTCGTCGCGCGCTCCGAGCGGCGCATTGAGAATCGCGTCGGTCGTCGCCCGCCGAAGCTGCCACACGGCCCGCGCCTCGGCGGAGAAGCACAGTCGCGCCACCACCCAGCCGAGGGCGGCGAGGAGGAGCGCGACGGCGGCGAGCGTGAGGAACCCCGCAAGTTCGAGGGCGACCGGGGAGAGGGGCCAGCCCTCCGCCAGCACGATCTCGCCGTCTAAGGACGCAACGGACAGGCGTAGGAAGGGCAGGATTGTCGCGGTGTCCCGGCCGAGCGTGTCGGCGAGGTCGCGCAGGCAAAGGAGCGCGAGCGCGGCGAGCGGCGCACCCACGCCCAGTGCTAGTCCCACCGCCGCAGCGTGCCGGCTTTTCGCAGCGCGCCACGCGAAGAGGATCGGATCGCGTTCCATCGCAGTCCCGGGCTCGAGTGCGGGCTTGGCGCGGTCTTACGGCGCGTCGGGGCGCGCGCAAAGCGCGACCGCGCACCCGGCCGACGTGGAGGATATGACGGGTCGCAGTGCACATCGCGCGGATGGATAATCGGGGCTCCCCCGCTTTTCGGGTGCGCGGTTCATTCGGAGCATGTGAGGCAGCCAGCTGCTGCAGCCTGCAAGGCAAGACACGCGCCGAATACATCGGCGAGCGCGAGCGTGACGGTTGTTCGAGCGGCGCGAGGCTTCTACATCTCGGCTCCCGGTCTCCCGTCAGCGTCGAAAATCCAACGATGTGCGAACTGCTCGGCATGAGCGCGAACGTGCCCACCGATATCCGCTTCTCCTTCGCCGCCCTGGCCCGCAGGGGCGGCGAGACCGGCCCCCACGCGGACGGGTGGGGCATCAGCTTCTACGAGGGCCGGGGCTGCAGGACCTTCCACGATCCCGAGCCGAGCGCGCGCTCCGAACTCGCCAAGCTCCTGCGGAACTACCCGATCAAGAGCCGCATCGTCGTGGCGCATGTCCGCAAGGCCAATCGCGGGCGCGTGTCGCTTGAGAATACCCATCCCTTCTCCCGCGAATTGTGGGGACGGCGCTGGACCTTCGCGCATAACGGCCAGCTGAAGGGCGTGAAGCGGCTGCCGCTCACCGGCTTCCACCCCGTCGGCACCACCGACAGCGAGCACGCCTTCTGCTGGATGATGGGGCAGCTCCAGGCGCGCTGGCGCGGCCTGCCGAAGCCCGGGGCCCTCGATCGCGCGGTGGCCGACCTCTGCGCCGAATTGCACGGCCGGGGCGTGTTCAACATGCTCCTGTCGGACAGCCGCTCCCTCTACGCGCATTGCGGCAAGCGACTCTGCTACCTGACCCGCTCGGCGCCCTTCGGCACGGCGACGCTGATCGACGAGGATTGGCACGTCGATTTCGCGCAGGAGACCACGGAGCGCGATGTCGTCACCGTGATCGCCACCCAGGCCCTGACCCGCGACGAGACCTGGACCGACCTCGAGCGGGGGGACGTGCTCGTCCTGCGCGACGGGGGCATCCGCCTCCTGAAGCCGAGCCGCGCGGCCCGGACGCTCGCGGCGCCCGTGAGCGCCTCCCACGCCTGTTGATCGGCGTCCCGACACGGCGCCGCAGGGTGCGCACGGGAGCTTGATGCGCTACAACCCTCGTCAAACCATGCCGCCTGCCGGAAGAGGACCGCCGGCCTGCGCAGCAAGAACATATCAAGACGAGCCATGCAGAGCGACGAGATCCAGACCCTCCCAGACCGCCACGACGGCGATTCGGACGCGCGGCCGAACCTGAGCGCCAGTATCCGCACGCATCTCGGCGATCACCTTCGCAACGCCTACGAGGCGATCGGCCAGGCCGAGATGCCGAACCGTTTCGCCGAGCTGATCGAGAAGCTGGAAGCGGCCCTGCGCGCACAGGGCGAGGCCGTCGAGCCGGATTTCCGTGACGGTCTGCTCGCGGCCGTACCCAGCCTGCGCGCCTTCGCCCTCTCGCTGACCTCCAATCCCGCCCGCTCCGACGACCTCGTGCAGGACACGCTCCTGAAGGGCTGGCAGCACCGAGCCCGCTTCCAGCCGGGCACCAACCTCAATGCCTGGCTGTTCACGATCCTGCGGAACATCTTCTACTCGGACCACCGCAAGCGCGTCCGCGAGGTCGAGGATCAGGACGGCTCCTACGCGGCCCGCCTCGCCACCGCTCCCCATCAGGGCGACCGCCTCGACGTCGAGGACCTGCAGAGCGCCCTCGCCAAGCTGCCGCCGGACCAGCGCGAGGCCCTCGTTCTCGTGGGCGCCGAAGGCGTGTCCTACGAGGAGGCCGCCACGATCATGGGCTGCAAGGTCGGCACCGTGAAGAGCCGCGTCAGCCGCGCCCGCGGGCGCCTCGCCGAGCTTCTCGGCTATGACGAGGAGGATCTCGGCTCGGACCGCTTCATCCAGTCGGCCATGCCGAAGGAGGCCTGATCGCACCGTCGAATCGGCGTTGAACAAATTATAGGCATAGGAAATTTCGACGCATCCCTTTCGGGATATCGCGCGTTACCGGCCCAAGCTCCGCTGTGCACCTTGAGCGCATCGGTCCCTTGAAACCGGAGATTTCTCTATGAAGATCAAGACCCTCCTCGCGGCTTCCGCGATCGCTCTCGCCCTCCCGATGGCCGCCCAGGCCCAGGGCCTCGTGCGCGGTGCCGAGCAGGGCGCTCGCGACGGCGCCGATGCGGCGGGCCCGGTCGGCGCGATCGTCGGCGGCGCGGTCGGCGCGGCCACGGGCACGGTCGGCGGCATCCTCGGCGTCGATGATCGCCCGCGCTTCCGCAGCTACGTCACCGAGCGTCGCGTGCGCTCCTACGATTACGACGGCCGCGTCGCCGTCGGCACCACGCTGCCGAGCAGCGGCGTGACCTACTACGAGGTGCCGGACGATTACCGCGTGAAGCCCGGCTACCGCTACACGGTGGTGAACGATCGCCCGGTGCTGGTCGACCGTAGCCACCGCATCGTCGAAGTGATCGACTAAGCTCGGCGCGGCGCCCTGCGGCGCCGTACAGGACAAGGCCCCGACGCGCCGCGTCGGGGCCTTCGTCGTTTACACAAGACGGTGAGCGCGTTCGGAACCTCACCTTTTCTCTGCCATTGCCGCGCAACGCTGACCTTGCCGACACGTTAGCGTGATCGAGTAACGGAGATCGCGACAATGCAGAACGACGACACCGAGTCCGATCCTGTCCTCCCCGAGCCGGTCCGGGACCATCTCGGCCAGCAGCTTCGAACCGTCTACCATGTGGACGCCGGCAAGCCGGAATTCCTCGGCGACGAGGCGGTGCCTAAGGCCTTCGAGCCGCAGATCAAACGCCTTGAGACGCGCCTGAAGACGCACGAGGAGGGCACCGCCGCCGTGGGAGATGCGCTGGACCGCATTCTCGACGCCTTCGGTCTGGAGCCGGGCGAGGGCCCGTCAGACGCGCGGGCGAACGGCAAGTAGGTCGCGGATCTCTCCCAGGATCCTCACGTCCGCCGGCACCTCGGCCACGGCCTCGGGCTTCTTTTCCTCGCGGGTCTGCAGCTTGTTCATGGCGCGGATCACGAGGAAGAGCACGAAGGCGACGATCATGAAATTCAGCGCCACGGTGATGAACTGCCCGTAACCGAGCACGGCGCCCTGCTTCTTGGCCTCCGCGTAGGCGAGGCCGGTCTGCACCTTCGACGAGAGGGGGATGTAGTAATTTGAGAAGTCGAGGCCGCCGGTCACGGCGCCAATCATCGGCATGAAGACGTCCTGCACCGCCGAGGTCACGATGGCGCCGAAGGCCGCGCCGATGATGACGCCGACGGCGAGGTCGACCACGTTGCCGCGCAGCGCGAATTTTTTGAATTCCTCGAGCATCGCAGCCCTCCGCTAGGACAGGCCGCCGCACGCGGCCCCCGCGAAGCTTAGGGAAAGACGTTGCGCCGAGACAGACCGGGCGGCACCTATCCACGGCGGAAGCGGGCTCCGGGATCGCGGAGAGCACCGGCCCCGGGGCGTCAGGTCCGCGGTGCTCCGGGCTCGTCCGTCAGAGGCGCCCGAACCGCGGCCTCCCGCCTCACGCGGCGTCGGTACTGCATCGCGCCGATCGGAATCACAGCCAGATAGGCGAGGCTGATCGCGACCATGACCTCGAACGGGAAGCTGATCGCCACGCCGAAGATCGCGACGCCGAGGAGAAAGATCGGCAGCACCCAGGCACGCGGCACCCGCTTCCCGATCGTCTTGCCCGAGAAGGTGGGTACGGTCGAGACGACGAGGAGCGCGATGCAGAGGACGTAGACCAACACCAGGGGCGCCGCCCATTTCTCGAAGGAGAAGCCGAGAAAGTGGAGGTAGAGCGGCAGCATCGCCGTGAGCGCCCCGGCGGGTGCGGGCATCCCGACGAAGAAGTCCTTCTTCCACTCGGGCCGGTTGGGGTCGTCCAGCATCGCGTTGAAGCGGGCAAGGCGCAGGCCCATCGCGATGGCGAAGATGAGGGCCACGATCCACCCGACCGAGCGCAGATGGAACAGCGCGAAGCCGTAGAGGATGAGGGCCGGCGCGCAGCCGAAATTCACGAAATCGGCCAGCGAATCGAGCTCCGCCCCGAAGCGGGAGGTGCCTTTGAGGAGGCGCGCAACCCGCCCGTCGACGCCGTCGAGGAGGGCGGCCACGACGATCGCGATCACCGCAGGCTCGAACTTGCCCTCGAAGGCGAGACGGATCGCGGTGAGCCCGAGGCACAGGGCCATCAGGGTGATCATGTTCGGGGCGATTACCCGGAACGGCACCGGCTTGAAGCGGCGCGGCTTCGGCTCGTTCGGGTCCGGGGCGAAGGGTGGGAAGAGCTCGTCCATCGATCCCCTCCCCTCAGATCCGGCGGAAGCTGCGCTCGGGACCGCCCGAGAGGTCGGCAAGCACCGTCTCGCCGGCCACGGCCTTCTGTCCGAGGCCGACGAGGACGCGGGTGCCCGCCGGCAGGTATACGTCGACGCGGGAGCCGAAGCGGATCAGGCCGAACCGCTCGCCGACCTGCAGGGAGTCGCCCGCCGCCACGAAGCCGACGATGCGGCGCGCGACGAGACCGGCGATCTGCACGACGCCGACACGAAGGGGGGCGCCCTTGTGCAGCGTCTCCATCACGAGACCGTTGCGCTCGTTGTCCTCGCTCGCCTTGTCGAGCTCGGCGTTGAGGAACAGGCCCGGCGTGTAATGGATCTGCCCGATCCGGCCCGTCACCGGCACGCGGTTCACGTGACAGTCGAACACGTTCATGAAGACCGAGATGCGCGTCATCGGCACCTGCGGCAGGTCGAGTTCCGGAGGCGGCAGCACCGTGGCGATGAGGTTGACGCGGCCGTCCGCCGGCGAGACGACGAGGCCCTCCCCCACCGGGGTGATGCGCTCGGGATCGCGGAAGAAGTAGCAGACCCAGAGTGTGAGGATCAGGAAGATCCAGCCGAAGAACTGCGAGAAGTAGCCCGCCACCACCGTCAGCACGATGCCGATCAGGATGAAGGGGTAGCCCTCCTTGTGAATCGGGACCAGAACGCGGCGGATTGTCTCGAAGAGGTCGGTCATGGAGGTTCAGGCACTCCTGCGGTCGGCCGCTTCACGCGCTCCGGCGGGGCCGGATGGCAGTCCTAGGGATTTCCGTCAACAGTCGTCGGGCCGGGAGGGGCCGCCTCACTCGGCCGGTACCGGCTCGGCGGCGCCCCGGCGGGGCGGCGCGACGGCCGGGAGATCGTCTTCGTCCTCCGCGCGCTTCAGGGCCTCGCGGGCCTCATCCGCCTCGCGCTGGCGGTTCCACATCGCCGCGTAGATGCCGTCCTGCGCGAGCAGGCTCGCATGGTCGCCCCGCTCCGCGATGAGCCCGCGGTCGAGCACGAGGATCTCGTCGGCGTTGACGACGGTCGAGAGACGGTGCGCGATGACGAGGGTGGTGCGGCCCCGCGACACGCGGTCGAGGGCGTCCTGGATCTCGCGCTCGGTGAAGGAATCGAGGGCGGAGGTTGCCTCGTCGAGGACGAGGATCGGCGGCCCCTTCAGGATGGTCCGGGCGATCGCCACGCGCTGCTTCTCGCCTCCCGACAGCTTCAGGCCACGCTCGCCAACCGGCGTGTCGTATCCCTCCGGCAGGCTCGAAATGAAGCGGTCGATCTGGGCAAGGCGGGCCGCCTCGCGGATCTCCTCCGGGCTGGCGTCCCAGCGGCCATAGCGGATGTTGTAGCCGATCGTGTCGTTGAACAGCACCGTGTCCTGAGGGACCATGCCGATCGCGGCCCGCAGGCTGTCCTGGCGAACCTGCGCGATGTCCTGCCCGTCGATCGTGATGCGGCCGGCCTGCGGCTCGTAGAAGCGGAACAACAGGCGCGACAGGGTCGACTTGCCAGCGCCCGAGGGACCGACGATCGCCACCGTCCGGCCGGGAGGCACCGCGAAGGAGACGCCCCGCAGGATCGGCCGATCCGGATTGTAGGCGAAGCGGACATCCTCGAAGCGCAAGGCCGCCTGCTCGACGCGCAACGGCGCGGCGCCCGGCCTGTCCGCGATCTCCGGGTTGCGGTGGAGGATGCGGAACATGTCGTCGATGTCGATCAACGCCTGTTTGATCTCGCGGTAGATCATGCCCATGAAGTTCAGCGGCATCGAGAGTTGGATCAGCATCGTGTTCACGAGCACGAAGCCGCCGATCGTGGTTCGGCCCGCCAGGATGTCGCGCGCGGACAGCCACATCACGATCGTCATGCCGATGGTGAAGATCACGGCCTGCCCGGCGTTCAGCACGGCGAGCGAGACGTAAGTCTGGGTCGACGCCTTCTCGTACTTCGCCATCGAGGCGTCGTAGCGCTCGGTCTCGCGCCCTTCCGCACCGAAATACTTGACCGTCTCGTAGTTCAACAGCGAGTCGACGGCCTTGGTGTTGGCCTCGGTGTCGGAATTGTTCATCCGGCGCCGGATCGCGATCCGCCACTCCGTCGCCTTGTAGGTGAAGGCGAGATAGGCGAGCACCGTCAGCAGCACGACGACCGAGTAGATCCAGTCGAATTCGTAGGCGAGGACGCCGATGACGAGTGCGAACTCGACGATCGTTGGCACCAGGGTCAGCACCATCAGGCGCGACAATTCCTCGATGCCGGCCCGGCCCCGCTCCAGGACGCGGGTGAGGCCGCCGGTCTTGCGCTCCAGGTGGAAGCGCAGCGACAGGCGGTGCATGTGCTCGAAGGTCCGGAGCGCGAGGCGGCGCACGGCGTGCATCGCGACCTTGGCGAAGAGCCCGTCGCGTACTTGGGTGAGTGCGCTCATGATGATGCGCGACAATCCGTAGAGCGCGATCATCAGCATCGGCGCCGCGAAGAGGCCGGTGGGGAGGCTCTCGCCGGGCTTCGCGCTGACGGCCGCGACGAGGGCGTCCGTGGCCCATTTGAAGGTGAACGGCGTCACCATCGTCGCGACCTTGGCGACGAGCAGGAGACCGAAGGCCAGGAAGACGCGCCGCTGCAGGTCCGGCCGGCCGTGGGGCCAGAGGTAGGGCCAGAGCCGGCGATAGGTGGCGACGAGGCCGGGGCGCTCGGTGGGCGCGGCCGGGCCGGGTTCGGAACTCATGGGCGACGTGTCCGGGAATGCGGGTTCGGGCCCGCATATAGGCGCGGCGGGTCCCGCGTGCACGCCCGGCCCGGGCAGGGCGGCCCTGCGAGCAGGCGGGGGCAGCATCCCGCCCGCGATCAGCCGCGCTTCTTCTGCCGCTGCGCCGCGCCCTCGTCAGTCGGGAGCACGAAGATCTGGCCGGGATAGATCAGGTCGGGATCGCGGATCTGCCCCTGGTTGGCGTCGTAGATCACCGTGTAGCGGTCGCCCTTGCCGTAGGTGCGCCGGCTGATCTGCCACAGGCTGTCGCCGCGCGTGATCTTGGCGGTGTTGATCTCGGCGACGAAGACGCCCTTCCCCTCGCCCGGCGCAGGGGCCGCGCTGGTCTGGGCCGCCGGCGTCTCGGCCCTCGCCGAAGCCTCGAGGGCGACCTCGGGCGGTGCCGCAGCAGCCGCCGGCTTCGTGCCCTCGCTCGCGATCTCGGGCGGCCGGGTCGGCGGCGAACGGGGCGCGATCTCGGGCCTCGCCTCAGGCTGCGCGGGCGCCGCAAGCGGGGCGCCCTCGGGCGCGGGGTGCGGTCTCGCCTGAGCCGCCCCGGGCATCGGTGAGGCGGAGGAAGGCCGTGGCGCCTGGGCTGGCGCCTGACCCTCGGCGCGGCTCGTGGGTGAAGGAGGGGCCTCCGGACGCTCGCGGCTCGCCACCCGTGCGGGCGTCGGGTAGCTGAACGGGACCTCGGAGCGCGCTCGCACCTTGCCGGAGACCGGGTCCACCTGATCGACGCGGACCTTGTAGTCGCCTGGGCGCACGCCCCGGCCGATCGTGAAGGTCACCTTGCCGTCGGCGCCGACGCTGCCCGGCGCCACCAGCGTGTCGTTGAGGTAGAGGCGCACCGTCGCGCCGGGCGCGGCCTGGCTCGTGATGTAAAGGCGGCCGCCCTCCTGCGCGTCCACGCTGACGATCTTCACCGGAGCCGCCGCCTGCGCCTCGGGCTTCGCACCGGCCTCGGCCTTCGAGGGCGCACCAGGGCCACCCGCTTGGGGCTCTCCGGTCGCTGTCGCGCCGGGGCGCATCCCAGCCATCTGCGGGCCCGATTCCGGCTGGGAGAGGACGACGGTGGGCTGATCGGGAGAGGTCAGGGCGACGAGGGGCTTCGCATCCCGCTTCGGCGCGATCACGACCGCAACGCTCTGCTTCGAGCGCTGCTCGCGCCCGTCGGGGCCGGCCGAGCGCAGCACGATGTCGCTGCTGCCCGGCGCCAGGGTCGGCGGCACGATGGCGAATTGTCCCGATGGGTCGGCAAGCGCGCGGGCGACGGGCTTGCCGTTCACCAGCAGCTCGACGGTCGTGTTGGGCGCGCCGCGCCCCGCGATCACGGACTCGCCGTCCGGCTCCACGCGGATCACGTCGAAGGTCGGCCCGGCCTCGGGAAGAGCGGCGGGCGGCCTGGCCTCGGGCTCGGCGCTCGGCCGCGCCGCAGGCTGGCCCGGTGCGGGTGCGAGAGTCGCCTGCGGCTTCTCCGCGGGTGAGGGATCCGACCCGGCCCGGGCCTTGCCCGGATCGCCGGCCGAGGATTCGGGCCGCGCGTCCGTCCCGCGCCCTGAAGGCGCGTCGAGGACGCCTGCAGGCGCGCGCGCCTCGCCCGGTCGCGCGGGCTCGGAAGCGCGCTTCATGTACTCGCCGGCACCGAACAGCCCGACCACGAGCAGGAACCCGCACAGCAGGCCGATGCCGGCTAGTCCGAGGCTCCGCCGCAACTCCGCCGTCATGGCGTCCTACTCCCCGCATGTCGACGGGGCCGGACCGCCCTCCGAAGCGGCCGGTCCGCGGATAAAACCGTCGACTGGTCCCGGCATATTAACGTACATGACCGAGACACCAAGCCGCCGACGCCCTCGTTGGGGCGAATCCCGCGCGAATTCAGCAGTTTGGCACAGTCCGACGCGGTGCATGCGCCCGGACCCGCGGCGGTGCGGCGAAGCGAGACAGGAGGACGCCGGATGGCGCCGGTGAAGACGGTCTGCGTGTATTGCGGCTCCGGGTTCGGGGAGAATCCGGCGTTCCGCCAAGCCGCCGAGACCCTCGGGCGCTCGCTGGCCGCGGCCGGAATCGGGCTCGTCTACGGCGGCGGGAATGTCGGCCTGATGGGAACGGTGGCGCGCGCCGTCCTCGACGGCGGAGGCCACGTCACCGGCATCATCCCGGACTTCCTGAAGTCGCGCGAGCGCATGCTCGACGACATCCAGGAGACGGTCGTGGTGGGTGACATGCACACCCGCAAGCGCATGATGTTCGATCGCTCGGATGCCTTCGTGGCGCTGCCCGGCGGCATCGGCACGCTGGAGGAGCTCGTCGAGCAATTGACGTGGGCTCAGCTCGGCCAGCATGCCAAGCCGATCCTGCTCGTCTCGGTCGCGGATTTCTGGCGCCCGCTTCTGACCCTGTTCGACCACATGCGCGGCCACGGCTTCATCCGCGACGGCCTCGACCTGAACTACCTCGTGGCCCGGGACGCATCCGAGGTCGTGCCGATGCTGCGCCGTGAAGCCTCCCACCGGGAGCCGGCGCCGGAGGCGGACGAGTTCATCAAGGAGCGGTTCTGAGGGCCGGCAACGCGCCCTCCGCCAAGCGTCCTCGTTCGGGTCCGCGAACCGGGCCGGAGGGTCAGGCTTATCCTGTGCGCTCGCGCCCCTGTCCCTGACCCTGTCGAATCTCCTGCAGCGCCTGCGGATGTTGGCGCGAATCGGCGCCCACCGACGGATCGATCGTGCCGACCAGGGCCGGTTTCAGCTCGTAACGGCCGGCATCGATCACGACGACGGGCTGGCAACCGGCCGCGTCCGTCACGGCGCGACGCTCCATGTCGTCGTGCCGTCCTTGTTGTCCTTGACGGTCACGCCGATGGCCGCGAGCGCGGCGCGCACGCGGTCGGATTCCGGCCAGTCCTTGGCCGCGCGGGCGACGCGGCGCGCTTCGATCAGCGCCTCGACCGCGGCGACATCGACGCCGGAGGCCCGCACGCTCGCGGCGTCCCGCTCCGAGCGCGTCTGGCAGAGAAAGCCGAGGAGGTTCGCGCCAGCCTTCAGGGCAGCCGGATCGTCGAGCCGGTGGATCTCGGCGAGCGCCGCGGCGGTGTTCAGATCGTCCAGCAGCGGCTCGAGGACACTCTCCGGCGCATCGGCGGACGGGGCCGCGTCGCCGACATGGCCGTACCAGCGCTCCAGCATGCGGCTCGCGTCGTCCAATCCCCGCAGCGTCCAGTCGATCGGCTGGCGGTAATGCGTCTTGAGCATGGCGAGCCGCACGACGTCGCCGGGCCAGTCGTTCAGCACCTCGCGGAGCGTCACGAAGTTGCCGAGCGACTTCGACATCTTCTCGCCCTCGACCTGCAGGAAGCCGTTGTGCAGCCAGACGTTGGCCATCACCTCCGTGCCGAAGCAGCAGCGGGACTGCGCGACCTCGTTCTCATGGTGCGGGAAGATGAGGTCGATGCCGCCGGCATGGATGTCGAACGTGGTGCCGAGATGCTTCCACGACATCGCTGAGCACTCGATGTGCCAGCCGGGCCGGCCCGGCGCCGCGATGCCCGAGGGCGAGGGCCAGGACGGCTCGCCGGGCTTCGACGGCTTCCAGAGAACGAAGTCGAGGGGTGAGCGCTTGTAGGGCGCGACCTCGACGCGGGCCCCGGCCTCCATCTCGTCGAGGGGGCGCTTCGAGAGAGCACCGTAATCGGGCATCGAGGGTACGTCGAACAGGACGTGATCCTCCGCCACGTAGGCGTGGCCGGCCGCGACCAGCCCCTCGATCAAGTTCACCATCTCGACGATGTGATCGGTCGCGCGCGGCTCGACGAAGCGCGGGCGCTCGCCCGGCCGGTTCACGTCCTCCGGCATCAGGACGCCGAGGGCACGGATGTCCGCGTGGAAGGCAGCGAGCGTGCCGTCCGTCAGCTCGCGGATGGTGATGCCGCGCTCAAGCGCGCGCGCGTTGATCTTGTCGTCCACGTCCGTGACGTTGCGGGCGTAGGTGACCTGCGCCGCGCCGTAGAGGTGGCGCAGCAGGCGGAAGAGCAGATCGAAGACGATGATCGGGCGCGCGTTGCCGATATGGGCCGCGTCGTAGACCGTGGGTCCGCAGGCGTACATGCGCACATGGCTGGGGTCGATCGGCACGAAGGGCGCCTTCTCCCGGGTCAGCGTGTTGTAGAGCCGCAACATTGGCGCCATGAAACCCACTCTCGTCCCTTTGGCTGCCGGCCGGTCTCCAGCCCCTGTTGCGCGGAGGCGACGGCCCCGCCGGCTCTCCTGCGCTAACCCAAAACGGTGAGCTTTTCGAGAACGACGACGGGCCATGCGCCCGACCGCTCGAAGAGGTGCGCGTCCGACGTTCTAAAGCCTTTGTTTACCGTCGCGTCGGACCTTCAGCGCAATCGTCAATGGTTTGGTCAGGAGAGACCTTCATGCGTCGTACGGCTGCCGGCCTCAGCGCTTTTCTCGGCGTTCTACTTCTCACCGCTGCCGTGCAGCCCACCCGCGCCGGAACCGAGGCGGCGCCCGCCGCGATCGAGCGCACCTTCCTGATCCCCTCGAGCGAGGGCTACGGCGTCGGCGACTGCCTGACCGGCGGCCAGAGCGAGTGCGGGCAAGTGGTCGCCAACGCGTGGTGCGAGTCGCAGGGCTTCGCCTCGGCCGCCTCCTATGGCATCGCCGCGCAGGAGGACTACACCGGCGCCATCGACACCGTGCCCTCTCCGAAGCGCGACGAGCGCCCGATCCGCATCACCTGCCAGGATTGAGGATTCGCGAGGCGGCGCCTCACTTCAGGAAGTCGGCGCATTTCGGCGGCGGCTCCGTGCCCCAGGGCATCAGCGGGACCGTCGAGGTCGAGTTCTTCGGCGATCCCTGGATCACCTTGTCCGAGTAGACCATGTAGATCAGCGTGTTGCGCTTCGCGTCGCAGCCGCGCACGATCTGCATCGACTTGAAGATCAGCGAGCGCCGCTCGCTGAACACGACCTCGCCCTGCTTGAACTTGTCCTTGAACTGGACAGGGCCGACCTGCCGGCACGCGAGCGAGATGTCCGAGACGTCCTCGGCGAGGCCGAGCGTACCCTTGATGCCGCCCTTCTCGGGTTGCGTGTAGTGGCAGGCGACGCCGCCCACGATCGGATCGTCGATGCCGTAAACGACGAGCTTGTCGTTCGGCGTCAGCGGCCGCCACACCGTCGACTTGTCGAAGATCCGGTCCGGATCGTCGGCCGCAGCGGCCGGCGCGGAGAGCGCCGCGAGCGCGACGAGGCCCGCGCCGACCGCTCCTGTGAGACTCCGAAGCCACATAGTTCAACCTTTCCCCCGCTGATGCGACGTGGCGCATGTAGGGAGGGTGTCCCTGAGGCGCGAGGCCGCGTAAAAATAAGTTAAGCCTCGACCGCCCGCGTTCCGTATCCCGCGTTCAGGCCGGACCCGTCATCGACAGAGCCATGCCGCTGATCCGATCTCAGATTCGTCAGCTCGCCCGCACGCTCGCGGCCGGCGCCCTCGCCGTGCTGCTCGCGCCGGCCGCGCTCGCGCAGCAGCAGACGCCGAATCCGGCCTGCCAGCGCTACCGCGCCGAGCTGTCGAGCCTGAGCAACAATGCCAACGTCGCGCGCGCCCTGCAGGGCGAGATCTCACGGCTCGAAGCCTATTACCGCACCCTGAACTGCGAGGGCGGCCGGTTCCTGTTCTTCGACACGCGCCCCCCGCAATGCGGCGCCGTCGAGCAGCGCATCCGCGCGCTCAATGCCGGCTACGGCAGCGAGAACGGCGAGGTCGTGGCCGCGCGGCGGCGCCAGCTCCAGGCGGCGGTGGCGAGTTCCTGCGGCGACCTGCCGACGAATCCGGACGGCTCGCCCACCGGGCAGTTTGCCCGCGGCGGCGCGCAGGTGATCTGCGTGCGCACCTGCGACGGCGCCTATTTCCCGATGCCGAACCTGCCGGACGGCCGCGAGGGCGCGAACGAGATGTGCCAGGCGCTCTGCCCCGGCACCGAATCGGCCGCCTACTCGATGCCCCACGGTGACGATGCCCTGAAGCATGCCGCCACCGTCCAGGGCCGGCGCTCCTACGCCTCGCTGCCGAACGCCTTCAAGTTCCAGAAGGCCTTCGTGCCGAACTGCTCCTGCAAGAAGGAGGGGCAGAGCTGGGCACAGAGCCTCGTGAAGGCCGAGAGCATGCTCGTGCGGCACAAGGGCGACATCTTCGTCACCCCGATGCAGGCCGAGGCTCTCTCCCGGCCGAAGGTTCGCCTCACACTGGTCGGCCGCGCCGACAAGACCGCGGCCGGCCTCGCAGCGGATGCGGCCGGGCGCACCGGCGCCGAGGCGAGCGCCGCCGAAGGGGTGCCCGCGACCACCGCCTCGACGGATGCGGCCGGTGCGGATTCCAAGCCCGCCATCCGGGTGATCGCCCCGAACGTGATCGCGGTTCCGACCCGGACCGGGACGCCGTAGCGTTGCGGCGCGGGAGGCGGATTCAGCCTTACACAAGACATTGTGATCACAGGCGAAAGGCCTGTTTCAAGCCGCGCCCGCGCGCCTCGGAAATTTGACCTCGCGCGCTCGGGAACCATATCGCGCCCGACCCCGTTCGGCCCCGTCCGAACCCGAAGCGCGAGATTGTTCCGATGCGGAAGACCCGACTCCTGCTCCTGACCGGCACCGTTTTGCCGGGCCTGCTCCTGTCGGGTCCGGAAGTCTCGCGGGCGGCGGACGGGATCCTTCTGCTCGCCCAGGGCGGCCCGCCCGGCCTCGGCGAGGGCGGCCCGCGCGGCGGCGGCGAGGGCGGTCCCCGCGGCGGCGGTGAGGGAGGCCCCCGCGGCGGCGGTGAGGGACCGCGCGGCGGCCCGCCCGGCGGCAGCCGGCCCGAGCGCGGGCCTCCCGAGCGCGCCGCCCCTCCCCCCTCCGCACGCGAGCGGCCGGAACGCCCCGAACCCCGTCCGGAACGGCCGGAGCGCCCCGAGCGGCCGGAACGGGCCGCGCCGGAGCGGCCGCAGCCGCGGCCCGAGCCGCGCGAGGAGCGGGCTCCTCAGCGCGCGCCCGAGCGAGCCCCGGCCGAGCGGCCGGAACGGCCGGCACAGCGCCAAGAGCCGGCACAGCGCCAGGAGAAGCCGGAGCCGCGCGAGCAGCCGCGCCCGGAGAGGTCCGAGCCGCGCGAGGCGCCCGGCGCCCGCGAGCGCGCTCCCGAGAGAACGCCGGACCGCCAGCCCGCCGAGCGCGCCGCGCCGCCCGCATCCCGCGAGCGGGCGCCGGAGCGCCCGGCCGCCCCCGCGGAGCGTCGCCAGGACAGGAACGAGGAGCGGCGCGAGGCCCCGGAGCCCGGTCGCCGCGCGCCGGGGGCCGAGACGCCGCCGACGCAGCGCACCGCGCCCGGCCAGCCGCCGGCGGCCGCGCCGATCGCGCAGCCCGGCGTGCCCGGCCGGCCGGTTCAGCCGAACGCCGCGCCGGATGCGCCGGCTCAGCCCGGCGGACGCCGCGAAGGTGGGCCGGGCGCCGCGCCCAATGCCCAGCCCGGCGTGCCGGGACGCCCGGTTCAGCCCGGGACCGCAGCCCCGGCACCCGGACAGCCCGGTGCACCGCCTCCCGGCGGTCCAGGCGCGGCGCCGAACGCCCAGCCCGGCGTCCCGGGCCGGCCCGTCCAACCGGCGCCCGGCCAACCGGGCGGACCGCCCGCCGGTGCGCAGCCCCCGGCCCCCAACGCGCAACCCGGCGCCCCGCAACCGGCCGGCACGCGGAACCAGGGCGCGCCCGCCACGGCTCCGAACGCCCAGCCGGGCGTTCCGGGCCGGCCCGTCGAGCCCCAGGGCGCGGCGCCCGATCAACGGCCGAATGGTCGTTTCGACGAGCGCGACCGTGACCGCGACCGCGACCGCCGCGACAGCTTCAATACGCCGGGCCGCCCCGGCTACGTGCCCGGCGGCTTCCGCCAGGAGGACGAGGACGTCCGCGACTACGAGCGCATCCGGCGCGACCGGCGCGAGTTCAGCGAGGGCGGTCGCACCTACATCCGCGAGCCCGGCCGCATCATCGTGCGCGATCGGGACGGCTACTTCATCCGCCACGACGAGAACGAGCGCTTCCGCGATCTCGACCGCGGGCGCTATCGCAGCGAGCGGCGCGGCAGCGAAACGGTGACCTATCTCGACCGGCCCGGCGGCGAGCAGATCGTCACGGTCGTCGACGACGACGGGCGGCTCCTGCGCCGCTCCCGCCGCTTCCGCGACGGCCGCGAGGTCGTGATCATCGACAATGCCTTCGGCGGGCGCCCGCGCCCGATCTACGAGGACGTGGTCGTGCTGCCGCCGCCGGATATCCGCATCCCGCGCGACCGCTACGTCGTGGATTACGAGGGCGCCGACGAGCGCACCGTCTACGAGGCGCTGACCGCGCCGCCGGTGGTGCCGATCGAGGGCCGCTACACGCTCGATCAGGTGCGCTACAGCCCGCAATTGCGGGCCCGCATGCGCAGCGTCGACATCGACACGATCAACTTCGACACGGGCTCGTTCACGGTCACGCCGGATCAGGCGGCGCGGCTCTCCACCATCGCCCAGGCGATCAACCAGGCGATCCGCAACAATCCGCAGGAGGTGTTCCTGATCGAGGGTTACACCGACGCGGTGGGGGCCGACGTCGACAACCTCTCCCTGTCGGATCGTCGGGCCCAGTCGGTGGCGACCGTGCTCACCCAGCAATTCCAGGTGCCGCCGGAGAACCTGACGACGCAAGGCTACGGCGAGCAGTACCTGAAGGTGAACACGCAAGGTCCCTCGCGGGAGAACCGGCGCGTGACGGTCCGCCGGATCACGCCGCTCATCCAGCAGGGTCAGGCCCAGGGCGAGCCCCCGCGCTGAGGAAGCGACCGCCCTCCCCCCTCCCCGGGGGGAGGGCCCGGGGTGGTGTTGCGGGCGTTCGCGCCGCGGCGCTCGCGCCTCGGCCCCAGCGATCATCCCCGAAACGATCCACGCACGGGGCATGGAGATCACTCAGCGTACCGTCGCCGGTGTTGACGCCCCGGTCCACCGCGGCCAAACGGGCGGCTATCAGGACGGCCGCAGCGAGGATTCATGTCGGAGGCGGATGACCGGTTGATCGAGGCCGGCACGCCGGTCTTTCGCCGCACGACTGTCGCCCTCGCGGCCGCCGGCTTCTCGACCTTCGCCGTGCTCTACGGCGTGCAGCCCCTGCTGCCGGTCTACGCCGACGATTTCCACGTCTCGCCGGCCGAGAGCAGCCTCGCCCTCTCGCTTCCCTGCGCGACGCTCGCCATCGCGCTCCTCGTCGTCAGCCCGCTCTCGGAGGTCTGGGGGCGCAAGCCCGCGATGACGATCTCGCTGTTCGCATCGGCGATCCTCACCATCGTCGCCTGCCTCGTTCCGAGCTGGCACGGCTTCCTGGCCTTGCGGGCGCTGACCGGGTTGACCGCGAGCGGCCTCCCGGCCGTCGCGATGGCCTATCTCAGCGAGGAGATGCACGGGCGCGCGATCGGCCTGTCGATGGGGCTTCTGATCGGCGGAAACGCGCTCGGCGGCATGGTCGGGCGGCTGATCGCGGGCGTGATCGCCGATTACGGCTCCTGGCGGCTCGGCCTCGGGACGATCGGCGTGCTGGCGCTGCTTGCCGCCGTCACCTTCTGGCGGGCACTGCCCGAATCCCGGCATTTCACCGCGCATCGGATGCGATGGCGGGAGGTGCCCGGCACCTTCACCCAGCATTTCCGCGACGCGGGGCTGCCCTGGCTGTTCGCGGAAGCCTTCCTGCTCATGGGCGGCTTCGTTTGCGTCTACAATTATATCGGCTTCCGCCTGCTCGATCCGCCCTTCTCCCTCAGCCAGGCGGCGATCGGCGCGATCTTCGCCGTCTATCTCGCGGGTACCGCGAGCTCGGCGGCGACGGGCGAGATCGCGAGCCGGCTGGGGCGGCGCAAGGTGCTGTGGCTCGCCATCACGCTGGGTCTCGTCGGGATCGTGATGACGCTGTCGGACAACCTCGTCGTCATCATCGGCGGCATCGCGGTGGTCACGATCGGCTTCTTCGGCGCCCATTCCGTCGCCAGCAGCTGGATCGGCCGGCGCGCGCTGCGCGACCGCGCCCAGGCGTCCTCGGTGTATCTCTCCCTCTACTATCTCGGCTCCTCGGTGCTCGGCACGGCCGGCGGGTGGTTCTTCGCCCATGCGGGCTGGCCGGGCGTCGTCGCCTATTTCGGTGCGCTCTACGGCATCGCCCTGGCCATCGCGATCCGCCTCGCGCGCCTGCCTCCGCTGACGCGCCCCTGAGCGGGCGCATCCGGTTTCCGGCTCCGCCGCGGATCGGAACGCGGCTCGGCCGGTTGACCCGGCAGGGCGCGACCTCCATCAAGAGCGCCGCCCGTCATCATCAGAGGAAGCCCGGCGCGCCCGATCGGCGGCTCCGGCTTGATGTTCCGCAGCCGTGCTCGAGCTCGCCGTCGCCGTTGCCCTGATCGCCCTCAACGGCGTGTTCGCTCTCTCCGAACTCGCCGTCGTCTCGTCCCGCAAGAGCCGCCTGCGCTCGATGGTGGAGGAACGCCGCCGCGGCGCCCACGCCGCCCTCGCGCTGGCGGAGGAGCCGGGCCGCTTCCTCTCCACCGTCCAGATCGGCATCACCCTCGTCGGCATCCTCTCCGGCGCCGTGTCCGGCGCGGCGCTCGGCGAGCGGCTGACCGGCATCCTGGTCGATGTGGGGCTCGCCAAGGTCTGGGCCGACACCATCGGCTACGGCCTCGTGATCGCGATCATCACCTACCTGTCGGTGATCATCGGCGAATTGGTGCCGAAGCACCTCGCCCTGCGGGATCCCGAAGGCGTCGCCTGCCTCGTCAGCCCCTCGATGCGCCTCGTCTCCCGGGTGGCGAAGCCCGCTGTCTGGCTCCTCGACGCCTCGACGCGGGCGGTGTTCCGCCTGATCGGACAGGAGACCGAGAGCGCGAGCGCCGTGACCGAGGAGGAGATCCGCCACCTCGTCGCCGAGGCCGAGACGGCGGGCGTGATCGAGACCGGCGAGCGCAAGATGATCGCGGGCGTTCTCCGCCTGGGCGACCGCGCCGTGCGCGGCGTCATGACCCCGCGCACCGACGTCGACTGGATCGACCTGCACCGGGACGAGGAGGAGATCCGGGCCGCCATTCTGGCCAGCCCGCACTCGCGCCTTCCGGTCGCGGAGGGCGGCGCGGACAACATGATCGGCGTGGTGCAGGTGCGCGACCTCGTGAAGCCGCTGATGGCGGGCGAAGGCATCGACCTGCGCCGTCACGTGCGCCGTGCACCCGTCCTGCCCGACACCCTCGACGCACTCGATGCGTTGAACGCGCTGCAGGCGGCGGAGGTGCCGATGGCTCTCGTCCACGACGAGTACGGGCATTTCGACGGGCTCGTGACGCCGGCCGACATCCTCGATGCCATCGCGGGCGCCTTCCACTCCGAGGATCCCGAGCCCGAGGCGGTGCAGCGGGCGGACGGGTCCTGGCTGATCGCCGGCTGGATGCCCGTGGACGAGATGGCCGACCAGCTCGGCATCAAGCTCGAAGCCTCCCGCGACTACGAGACCGCGGCCGGCCTCGTCATCGAGCGCCTGCAGCGCCTGCCCGAGACGGGCGAGACCTGCGACATCTCGGGCTGGCGCTTCGAGGTGGTGGATCTCGACGGTCGGCGCGTCGACAAGATCCTGGTGACGCGCCTGACGGAGGACGTCCCGGCGGCGTGACCGGCTCCGGGAGTTCTGGCGCGTCCCCCGACGCCCTTGCGGAGCGGCGAGCCCGTCCCGGGCCAGCCGCTTTCGGGAGCCTTGTCAGGCCACCGCCCGCAACCGCTCGGCCGCCCGCTCCCGGCCGATCAGCGGCAGCAACGCGGAGAGGTCCGGCCCATGGTCGAGGCCGGTGAGCGCGAGGCGCAGCGGCATGAAGAGGGCCTTGCCCTTGGCGCCCGTGCGGTCCTTCACGGCCGTGGTCCACGCCTTCCAGGTCTCCGGCCCCCAGGGCTCGGCCGGCAGCGTCGCGATGGCCGCCGAGACGAGGCTCGCGTCGGTGGTGACGGGCTCGATGGGACCCGTCACGACGTGCCACCAATCCCGGGCATCCTCGACCTTCACGAGGTTTGCGCGCACCGCGAGCCAGAACGCCTCCGCCGCCTCCGCAGGGACGCCGAGGCCCGCGAGGCGATCCAGCACCGCGACCGCCGGCATCTCGTGGACGAGGCGGGCGTTGAGGCCGTCGAGTTCGTGCGGGTCGAACTTCGCCGGCGCCCGAGAGATGTGGGCGAGATCCACGAGGGCTGCGAGCTCGTCGAGGCCGGCGATGGCCCGCACCGCTTCCGCCGAGCCGGTCAGCACCGCGAGCGAGCGGACGGAAGCCGGCTCGTAGCCCGCCTCGCGAAGGCCCCGCAGCGAGAGGTGTCCGAGGCGCTTCGAGAGCCCCTCCCCGTCCGCCGTGGTGAGGAGGTTGTGATGCCCGAAGACGGGCAGCGGGTGCCCCAGAGCCTCGAAGATCTGCACCTGCACGCCGGTGTTGGTGACGTGGTCCTCGCCCCGGATGACGTGGGTGACGCCGAGCTCCGCATCGTCGACGACGGAGGGCAGCGTGTAGAGGTAGGTCCCGTCGGCCCGCACCAGCACGGGGTCCGAGAGGGAGGCGCAATCGACATGCGCCTCTCCGCGGACGAGGTCGTTCCAGCTCACCGTGCGATGGTCGAGCTTGAAGCGCCAGTGCGGACGCCGCCCTTCCGCCTCGAGGGACGCCCGCTGCTCGGCCGTCAGGCTCAGCGCCGCCCGGTCGTAGATCGGCGGAAGACCCCGGCCGAGCTGGCGCTTGCGCCGCCGCTCCAGCTCCTCGGGCGTCTCGTAGCAGGGATAGAGGCGCCCCAGGCCCCGGAGCCGTTCCGCGGCAGCATTGTGTCGCTCCGCGCGATCCGACTGGCGGGCGAACAGGTCCGGCACGATGCCGAGCCAGGCGAGATCCTCCTCGATCGCCGCGGCGAATTCCGGCGTCGAGCGCTCGCGGTCGGTGTCGTCGAGGCGCAGCAGGAAGCGCCCGCCCCGCGCGCGGGCGAAGAGCGCGTTGAGGAGCGCGGGCCGGGCATTGCCGATGTGGAGGTAGCCGGTCGGGGACGGCGCGAAGCGGACGAGTGGAGACATGACCGCCCTCCTAATGGATAATGCCGGCTCTTGTGAACGATGAGGGACCGGGCGCCCGTGTTTTCCGGTGCCGGCCGCCGCCTCCATGCGAGGGGCCTTGACGCGACGGCGCGCGCCGCCCTAGAAGGCCCTCGGTCCGGGTGCGTAGCTCAGCGGGAGAGCATTCGCTTCACACGCGAAGGGTCACAGGTTCGATCCCTGTCGCGCCCACCATCCCACCTCACGAACATCGCTGCACACCTGTTCCCCCCGCGTCGCCCTGCGTCGTTTCGGTGGCCTGTGACGCGCGCAGTCCCGCGGTATATGGTCTGCCAGATTTCGGTGCCGGCCGGAGAGTACGGGTCCCATGAAGGCGCACGGTGACGCGAACGAGATCCCGCCGCCGCCGCGCAAGGGCCCGTTCCTGCTGGTCGGGTTGGTGGGTCTCGGCCTTCTCGGCTGGGGCGGCTACGGGCACTGCCAGCAGCGGGCCGCCGCCACGGAGACGCAGCGCCGGACGAAGGATTTCGTGCCGCGCCTGCGCACCATCGCGGTGGAACGCACCGACAAGCCCATCGATCTGACGCTGCCCGGCGAGACGCAGGCCTTCGCGAAGGCGGCGATCTCGGCGCGCGCGACCGGGTACATCGCCGAGCGCCGGGTGGATATCGGGACGAGCGTGAAGGCCGGCGACATCCTGCTCCGGGTCGCCGCGCCAGACCTCGACCAGCAGCTCGCCCAGGCCGAGGCGCAGCTCGGCCAGCTGCAGGCCCAGCTTCTCCAGGCCCGCGCGATGGGGGATCAGGCCCGCGCCAACGTGAACCTCGCCAACGTCACCAACAGCCGCACCTCGACCCTCGCTGTCCAGGGCTGGGCCTCGAAGCAGAACGCGGACACCTCGCAGGCCGGCGTGCTCAGTCAGGGCGCGAACCTCGCCTCGGCGGAGGCGGGCGTGAAGGTGGCGGAGGCCAACATCAAGGCGCAGGGCGCCACCGTCGACCGTCTCAAGGCGCTCACGGGCTTCAAGGACGTGGTCGCGCCCTTCGACGGCGTCGTCACCACCCGCAGCGTCGATGTCGGCGACCTCGTGAAGGCCGATGGCGGCGGCACGCCTCTCCTGACGATGGACCGGGACGACATCCTGCGCATCTCGGTGAACGTGCCGCAGAACGCGGCCGTCGGGGTCGGTCCCGGCGTCGAGGCCGCGATCCGCGTGCCTCAGATGCCCGAGCGGACCTTCGTCGGCCGCGTCGAGCGCAGTTCCGTCGCGCTGCTCAGCGCCTCGCGCACCCTGACGACACAGGTGGACGTGCCGAATCCGGAAGGGGCGCTGCGGGCCGGCCTCTACGTCTACGTGACCCTGAAGATCCCGCGGCTGGAGCCGGCGATGACCGTGCCCGCCGAGGCCCTCGTGTTCAACCAGGGCGGGACGCAGGTGGCGGTCGCCCGCGACGACGGCCGGGCCGAGTGGCGCAAGGTGCATATCCGCCGCGATTTCGGGCGCAGCGTCGAGCTGGACCAAGGCTTGTCCGGCGACGAGCGGGTCGTGCTGAGCCCGCCCGCCGACCTGCGCGACGGACAGGCGATCGAGCGCGAGCCGGAGGGGCGCACGCCGGTGCAGGCGGCCGCGCGCTGAGCGCGGCGCTCAGTTCACCCGCACGTTGAGCTTCATCTTGGGGTGGATGCCGCACAGGACCTGGAACGTGCCGGCGGCCGGAAAGGTGACCGCCGTGCGGCTGCCGGGCGCCTGATCGCCGGAATCGAAACTGAAGATCTCCGACTCGACGTAGAGGTGGTGCAGGAGGTCGCTGTCGTCGTTGACGATCACGATCGTCTCGCCGCGCTGGATCGCCACGCTGCCCGGCTGGAAGGCGCGGCCCTTCTGCGAGACGAGGTGCCCGGTGGCCTGGACCCCGCCCACGTCGAGGATGCCGCCGACGAGGGCCGCCCCCAAAATTAAACCGAGAGTTGCAGCAAGGCGCCGCGGAACGGCGAGGCGGCAGGGCAGTGCAAGGGTGGCGAGCATCACGATCTCCGGCGCGAGCCGTCGGAGAAGAGAGCCTCAAAAAACTTAACGAATCTTCGGGCACCGCAGGAGACGGGTCGATTTGTCGAGCCTGGGCCGAGGTTTCGGGCCGCGGACCCAAGGCCGGGCTAAGCGGCTCTTAACATGTGCAGCCCTAACTTAGGGTTCGTTCGAGGGAGAGCGTTTTCGATCCGATGCGACGGGACCGCACATTTCCGTGGCAGGAGCCGTCATCCGCGACGGCGAATCTGCCGCGGCGCATGTCAGCCGAGGTCGCGACGATCCGCGGGCGCATCTTCGTCGCGTTCCTGATCATGAGCCTGATCACCGGCGCGCTCGGGCTCTACGCGACGTTGGGGATCCGCAAGGCGGGCGATCTCGTCCAGCGCACCTACGACCAGTCCCTGATGTCGATCAACTACGCGCGGGCCGCGGCGGCGGACTTCGCGAAGATGCGGGCGGCCTTCGCGCGCCGGTCCCTCACGGCCGATGCCGCAGCGCGGACGAAGCTCGACGAGGAGATCGCCGAGCTCGCCACGACGCTGCTCGAGGACCTCACCATCGCGGTCGAGCGCTCGCAATCGGACCGGGCGATCCGTGCCGGCGTCGGCGTCCAGGCGGCCGTGCAGGCCTGGGACGAGATGCGCCGAAGCCTCGAGACGGCGGCCGCTTCGGGCTCGGCCTGGGAGGGTCTCGACCGGCAGGCCGGGATCGTCGACGGGCAGATCGACATGCTCGTGAACTACACGGCGGGCGACGGCTTCACCTACCGGCAGACCGCCCGCACCATCGTCGCCGAGGAGATCCGATTCTACGCCGTCGCGACGGTGGTCGCCCTGCTGCTCTCGGCGCTCGTCGCGTGGCTTCTCAACCGGCGCATCATCGGCCCGGTCGCGGCGGCCTCGGCGGTGGCCGAGCGGATCGCGGCGGGCCGGCTCGACGACGCGGTGCCCGTGGGCGGGCGCGACGAGCTCGGGGCCCTCCTGCGCGCGATGGCGACCATGCGCGACAACATCCGCGCCATGATGGAGCGCGAGGTGAGCCAGCGCCGCTCGGCTCAGGCCCTGCTCGCGGACGCTCTGGAGAGCTCGCACGAGGGCGTGGTCGTGGTGGATCCCGAGGGCCGGATCGCCCTCGCCAACGCGCAGGCCGTGGATTTCTTCGACGCAGGCTCCGGTCAGATCGCCTGCGGCCGCCCCGTCGCAGGTCTGGCGGCTGCCGGCGCCGACCCGGCCTCCTCCGTGCTCGACCCCGCCCTGAGCCTTGCCCGCGACGGCGAGATCCGCCTCGCCGACGACCGCTGGCTCCGGGTCAGCCGCAGCGCGACGCGGGAGGGCGGTTTCGTCGCCGTGTGCAGCGACATCAGCGTCACGAAGGAGCAGGAGACCCGCCTGACGCAGACGAACCTGCGCCTCGATGCGGCCCTCGACAACATGTCCCAGGGTCTCTGCCTCTACGATGCCGAGCAGCGCCTGATGGTGGCGAACCGGCGCTATGGCGAGATCTACGGCCTCGCTCCGGGCTCCCTGACGGTCGGGATGAGCGCGACGGAGGTCCTCGGCGCCTGCATCGCCGCCGGCAATCACCCGGGCCGCAGCGTCGCGGACCTGATCGCCGAGAGTGCCGACGCCTACGGGCAGCTGCGCAACCGCCTGCTGCAGGAACTCGGCGACGGCCGCCTCATCGCGATCGAGACCTGCCCCACCGCCAATGGCGGCCTCGTCGCCACCTACGAGGACGTCACGGAACGGCGGATGGCGGAGGAGCGCATCGCCTTCATGGCGCGGCACGACGCGCTGACGGAATTGCCGAACCGGGTCCTCCTCGGCGAGCAGATCGAGGCCGCCATCGCCCAGGCCGGGCGCGAGGGCGGCTTCGCGGTGCTCTGCCTCGACCTCGACGACTTCAAGCCGGTCAACGACGCGCTGGGTCACGCGGTCGGCGACGAACTGATCCGCGCCGTCGCCAACCGCCTCTCGGCCTGCGTCCGCGAGATCGACAGCGTGGCCCGCCTGGGCGGGGACGAGTTCGCCGTCGTTCAGCGCGGGATCGAGCGGCCCGAGGACGTGGCCGTGCTGGCGCGCCGGATCGCCGACGTGCTGAGCGCGCCCTACGCGCTCACCGACCATTCCGTCGAGATCGGCGTCAGCATCGGCATCTCGCTCGCACCCGGGGACGGGATGAGCTGCGAGAAGCTGCTCAAGCACGCCGATGTCGCCCTCGACCGCGCGAAGGCCGAGGCGCGCGGCTCGTTCCGCTTCTTCGAGCCGGAGATGGATGCCCGCCTGCAGGCGCGGCGGGAGCTCGAGCGCGATCTGCGCGAGGCCGTCGCCGAGGAAGCCTTCGAGCTGCACTACCAGCCGATCTACGACCTCAACGCCGAGCGGATCTCCGGTTTCGAGGCGCTGCTGCGCTGGCGACACCCGAAGCGAGGCTCCGTGTCCCCCGTGGAGTTCATCCCGCTCGCGGAGGAACTCGGCCTCATCGTGCCGCTCGGCGAGTGGGTGATCCGGCAGGCCTGCCGCGAGGCGAGCGGCTGGCCGGGCGACATCAAGGTCGCGGTGAACGTCTCGGCGGTCCAGTTCACCTCCGCGCGCCTCATCAACGCGGTCCGCGACGCGCTGCACGCGGCGGGCCTGCCGGGGCGCCGGCTCGAACTGGAGATCACCGAATCCGTCCTCGTCGCCAATCCCGGCTCGACCACGGCGATCCTGCACAGCCTCAAGAGCATGGGCGTCCGCGTCTCGATGGACGATTTCGGCACGGGGTATTCCTCGCTGAGCTACCTGCGCTCCTTCCCCTTCGACAAGATCAAGATCGACCAGTCCTTCGTCCGCGGCCTCGGCGATTCGGACGGATCCGGCTTCATCGTACGGGCCGTCATCGGCCTCGGCGCGAGCCTCGGCATGACGACGACCGCGGAAGGCGTCGAGACGGTGGATCAGCTGCAGCGGCTGCGGGACGAGGGCTGCGACGAGGTGCAGGGCTACCTGATCAGCCGGCCCGTTCCCGGCGCCGAGCTCGCGGCCCTGCTGCGGCGCTTCAACGGCGCACAGCGCGCCATCGCGTAGTCGGTCTCAAGCGTCACCGCCGCGCTCGCGCGCATTCCACAGGATGCGCGAGGTCTCTCAGGAACCCGAAATCTCTCCCAATCGTTGAAGCGTGCTGAGTTTCAACGGAGAGTTGTAATGCTGAAAGGCGGCTTGCTCTGGCTGATCGGTATCCCGCTTCCGATCATCCTGCTGATCTACTTCTTCACGAACTGGCTTCACTAGAAGCGGAGCGCGTCGCGGTTTCCTCCGCGGCGCGCAAAACCGTGTCTCACTCGGCCGCGTCGAGGTGCGGACGCTCGAACGCCGCGCGCTCGCGCTTGACGAGCTCGGCCGTCAGGAAAGCCACCTCCAGCGCCTGCTCCGCGTTGAGGCGCGGGTCGCAGTAGGTGTGGTAGCGGTCCTGCAGGTCGTCCGCGGTCAGCGCGCGCGCGCCGCCCGTGCATTCCGTGACGTCCTTGCCCGTCATCTCGAGGTGGATGCCACCGGCGATCGTCCCCTCGGCACGGTGAACGCCGAAGAAGCCCTCGATCTCCTGCATCACCCGCTCGAAGGGGCGCGTCTTGTAGCGCCCGGCGGCGACGGTGTTGCCGTGCATCGGATCGCAGGCCCACACCACCTTGCGGCCTTCCCGCTCGACCGCCCGGATCAGCCCCGGCAGGTGCTCGCCCACCTTGTCCGCGCCGAAGCGGCAGATCAGGGTCAGGCGCCCGGCCTCGTTGTCGGGATTGAGGAGGTCGGCGAGGCGGATCAGCCCGTCGGCGCTCATCGAGGGCCCGCATTTCAGGCCGATCGGGTTCTTGATCCCGCGGGCGTACTCGATATGGGCGTGGTCCGGCTGGCGGGTGCGGTCCCCGACCCAGAGCATGTGCCCCGAGGTCGCGTACCAGTCGCCGCTCGTCGAATCGACGCGTGTCAGCGCCTCCTCGTAGCCGAGGAGCAGGGCCTCGTGGCTCGTAAAGAAATCTGTGGTGCGCACCTCCTGGTGCGTCTCCGGATTGATGCCGATCGCCCGCATGAAGTCGAGCGCGTCGCCCATCCGCTCCGCCACGTCCTGGTAGCGGGAGGATTGCGGCGAATCCTTCACGAAGCCCAGCATCCAGCGGTGCGCGTTCTCGAGATTTGCGTAGCCGCCGGTCGCGAAGGCGCGCAGCAGGTTCAGCGTCGCGGCCGATTGCCGATAGGCCTCGAGCTGCCGGCGCGGATCGGGAACGCGCGCCTCCTCCGAGAAGGTCAGCCCGTTGATGATGTCGCCGCGGTAGCTCGGCAGGGCCACCCCGTCCATCGTCTCGGTCGGCGAGGAGCGGGGCTTGGCGAACTGACCCGCGATGCGGCCGACCTTCACCACGGGCGATCCGCCCGCGAAGGTGAGGACGAGCGCCATCTGCAGGAAGACGCGGAAGAAGTCGCGGATGTTGTCGGCGGAATGCTCGTCGAAGCTCTCGGCGCAGTCGCCGCCCTGGAGGAGAAACGCCTCGCCGGCCGCGACGCGGGCGAGCGATGCCTTCAGCTTGCGCGCCTCACCGGCGAAGACGAGGGGCGGGAAGCTCGCGAGCTGCGCCTCCACGCCCTGGAGCGCGGCGGCATCCGGATAGGACGGCACCTGCTGGATCGGCAGGTCGCGCCATGTCTTCGGTGTCCAACGCTCGCCCATGTCCCGTCTCCCAGGCACCTCGTCCGCCTGATTGCGCGCGCGAAAAAGCCGCGCGCGAGCGCGGCTTATAGGAGGGTTTGCCCGCAGAAGCGAGAGGCCGGGCCGTGCTCAGGCGGCGCGGACCGTGGCGAGGAATGTACCGACTTCCGAGCCGAGGCGCTCGGATTGGCGCGATAGCTCGGAGGCGGAAGCGAGAACCTGGCTTGCCGCCGCTCCGGTCTCATCCGCCGCGCCGGCGACGCCCGCGATGTTTCTCGTCACCTCCTTCGTGCCGGTGGCGGCCTGCGCCACATTGCGGACGATCTCGCGGGTGGCGGCGCCCTGCTCCTCGACGGCGGCCGAGATCGACGTCGCGACCGTGCTGATCTCCTGGATGCGGCCGGAGATCGCCCCGATCGCCCGAACGGCTTCCTGCATCGAGCTCTGGATCTGCGAGACCTGACCGTCGATCTCACTGGTCGCTTTGCCGGTCTGTGCAGCGAGCGCCTTGACCTCGCTCGCGACCACCGCGAAGCCGCGGCCCGCCTCGCCGGCGCGAGCCGCCTCGATCGTCGCGTTCAGCGCCAGCAGATTGGTCTGGTCGGCGATGTTCGAGATCAGGCTGACGATGTTTCCGATGCGCCCTGCCGCCTCGCTGAGGTCCTGCACGAGATGCGCGGTGGCGTCCGCCTCGCGAACGGCGGTGGCGGCGAGATCCGCGGACCCGGCGACCTGACGCCCGATCTCGCCGACCGACGTCCCGAGCTCCTCCGCGGCTGCCGCGACGGTGCCGACATTGGTCGCCGCCTGCTCGGCTGCGGCCGCGACGGTCGTCGACTGGCTGGCGGTCTCGGTGGCCGTCGCGGTCATTTGCTGTGCGGTGGCCTGAAGCTGCGTCGCGGACGATGATACGAGGCTGACGATCCCTCCCACGGCCGCCTCGAAACGGCCCGCCAAGTCCACCATGGTGCGCTTGCGCTCGGCGGCAGCGGCCTCGTCGGTGTGGCGGCGCTGCTCCGCCTCGTCGGCGGCCTTCCGGGCGACCATGTCCTTGATCCCGTCCACAGCGCGCGCGACGGCGCCGATCTCGTCGCCGCGGGCGATCTCGCGGATGGCGGCGTCCGTCTCGCCCCGCGCCATGCGCTCCAGGACGGCGACGAGGCTCGAGAGCGGGCGCGTGACGCCGAACACGACGATGGCAACGGTCAGCAACACCGCCACCGACAATCCGCCGGCCGCGGCAGCGATCAGCAGCGTGGTTGCGTCACGAGCCCGCGCATCCGCAGCATCGCGCGCCCCCTGAAACTCCCGGGTGTGCTGATCAACCTGCGCCTTGACGATCTCGTTGACCTTGGTGCGGATGGCCGTGCTCGTCGTCATGACGACGCGGGATCCGGCGGCGAGCTCGTCGCGCATGGTGAACGCAATGGATTCCTCAGCACTGACGAAATAGTCGGCGATCTTCTGCCTCAGCAATTGGCCAGCCTCCCGCCGCTCAGCCGTGTCGGCGAGTGCGATCATCCGATCGGCGGCCTCGATGGTCGCCTTGGTCGCGGCGTCGTAGCGGCGCCTCTACTTGTCGATCTCACCACGGCGTTCATCGACGATCATGTTGCGGATCTGAACCGCCGCCTCGTTGATATTGAGACCAACCTTGAGAACCGATTCGAGACGTGCGGCCTCCACGTCGACGATCGTGCGCATATCGGAGGCCAGTCCCGTCATCTGCGAACGCGCGTAGGTGACGAGGGAGACGGCGATCACGATCATGATCGACACCGGAATGCAGATTTTTGTAATGAACCTCAGATTATTGAATTTGCGCATGGTCGGCCTCGGAAATCTCGATGAATTCCGATTTAGTATTGGCTCTTACAGTTAATAATCAGTTAAATTGTAATATCAGCGAACGGCCTCAATTTTCATATTGGAATGAAAACTGTCGATTAATCAGCCTCTGGATCGGATTTGAAAGAATTTCGGCCAATTGCCAGCGGTCACGCGCCTCCGCGAACGGCCCTGTGACCGGCTCTCGCTCAGCGGAATTGGCCGCCCGAAGCCCTGCCGACTCAGCCTGTCTCCCCGTCCTCGACCTCGATCCCGTGCTCGGCCAGGATCCAGAAGATCGCCTCCAGATCCTCGGCTGTGACGTCGCGCGGCGGAAGCGCCTCTTCGAGGTCGTCGTAGGTCAGGCAGCGGGTGCGCTGCGTCTCGGCCTTGGCGAGCAGCCGGTCGACCGCTTGGCGGATATCCGGCGGCAGGGCGTGGTGGCTGGGGAGCCGGTAGGTGAAGGCGGGACGCAGGGCGTCGGCCAGCATCCCGTCAATGATGGCCTGCCGCCTCGCCTGCGCGTCGTCTCGCTTGCCCATAAGGGCAATATGGACCGGGCCGCTCCGCCGTCGAGGGTGCGAAAGCGTTCCCGCGATCACCCGACCGCGACCGGGCGTTTCGTGACCGCGGGCACGCGCATGGTCACGAGTTCCTCGCTCGCCGTGGGGTGGACCGCGATGGTCCGGTCGAAATCGGCCTTCGTGGCGCCCATGGTCACGGCGATGCCCACGGCCTGGATGATCTCGCCCGCGTCGTGGCCGAACAGGTGCACGCCGACCACCTTGTCGCTCGCGCAATCGACGACGACCTTCATCAGCACCTTCTCGTCGCGGCCGGAGAGCGTCGCCTTCATGGGCCGGAAGCTCGCCTTGTAGACGTCGATCGCGCCGTAGATCTCCCGGGCCACGTCCTCGTTGTGGCCGACGACGCCGATCTCCGGCGTCGAGAACACGGCGGTCGGGATCAGGCGGTGATCGACGCACCAGGGCTTGTTGCCGAACACCGTGTCGGCGAAGGCGTGCCCCTCTCGGATGGCGATGGGCGTGAGGTTCGCCCGGTTCGTGACGTCGCCGACCGCGTAGATCGAGGGGATGGTAGTGCGGGAGGTGGCGTCGACAGGAATGGCGCCCGCGCGGTCGAGGGCGATGCCGACGCGCTCCAGCCCGAGCCCGGCGACGTTCGGGCGGCGCCCCGTCGCGACGAGAACTTGGTCGACCTCGATCTCCGAGCCGTCGTCGAGCCGGGCCGCGATGCCCTCCCCTCGCCGCTCCAGGCTCTGAACCGTGCGGCCGAGCCGCAGGTCCATGCGCTTGGCGTAGGCGTCCCCCAGCGCGTCGCGGATCTCGTCGTCGAAGCCGCGCAGCAGCCGGTCGCCCCGGTGGAGCAGCGTCGTGCGCGAGCCGAGGGCGGCAAAGACGCCCGCGAACTCGACGGCGATGTAGCCGCCGCCGACGACGAGGATCCGCTCGGGCAGCGCCTCCAGATCGAACACCTCGTTCGAGGTGATGGCGAGATCGGCGCCCGGGATCACCGGCTCCTTCACCGGCGAGGCGCCGACCGCCACGAGGATGAAGCGGGCACGGACCCGCTCGCCGCTGCCGACGAGCCGGACCGTGTGCGCGTCCTCGATCACGGCGCGCTGCGGCACGATCTCGACGCCCGCGCGCATCAGGTTGGTGTCGTAGATGCCCTCCAGCCGCGCCACCTCGGCGTCGCGGCGGCGCTTCAGCACGGACCAGTCGAAGCGGGGCTCGGGCACCGACCAGCCGAAGCCCGCCGCGTCCTCGAACTCGTCGGCGAAGCGGCCGGCATAGACCATCAGCTTCTTCGGCACGCAGCCGCGGATGACGCAGGTGCCGCCGACCCGGTACTCCTCCGCGAGCGTGACGCGCGCCCCGTAGCCCGCCGCGATCCGCGCCGCGCGCACGCCGCCCGAGCCGCCGCCGATCACGAAGAGGTCGACGTCGAAATGTTCGCTCATGCGCTCATCCTGTGGCCGGCCGGATCGATCGGCCTCGCGAGGGGAGATGGCGTCGCGGGCGCGTGAGGTCCACCGCGCCCGCGCGGGCGCTGCGCCCGCCTCACTGCAACTGGTGGCCGCGCTTGCCCATCTCGGCCCGGACCCGGACCATCACGTATTCCGAGACGTCCTGCGTCCAGGTCTGCATCGCGGCGACCATGTCGTCGAGCACCTGCGGCTGCGTCTGCACGTAGCGCTTGCCGGCGGGCGAGCGGAAGAAGTTCGCGATCTCCTGTAGCTCCGCCTCGTTGAGCTGCTTGGCGTAGATGCCCGCGGCGGTGCTGATCATCCGCTGCTTCTGCAGCTCCATCTCGGGCTCGAGGCTCGCGAGCACCTCTTCCAGATCCTTCTGCAGCTCCGGCCGGGTCACCGCCTGCTTGCGGATCTGCTCGGCGAAGGCCGGGATGATCGAGTCGAACGAGCGGGCGATGCCGGAGCCCAGCATCACCTCCCGCGCGAGCGCGAGGTGATTCGGCGAGATCGCGGGGGCCGCAGGGGCGGCGGCGGGCTTCGCCGGGGGCTTCTGCTGCGGCGCGGGCGCGGGCTTGTTCGCCTGCGCGAGGGCCGCGCTCGGGCCGGCGAGGAGGAGGCTCGCCAGGGCGTAGGCGAGGATGGGGCGGGACATGGCGGGCGCTCCGGGATTCGTCTGTCTGCGGCGATGAGGGAGAGGCGGGATCAATCCAGGCTGCCGAGGAGGGTCACCTCGGCCGTCCCGTCCACGTCGGCCGCGAGGATCGCGGCGGAGGCGATGCCGAGGAACAGGCCGTGCTCGACCACGCCGGGCACGGCCCAAAGCGCGGCGGACAGGCTTTCCGGATCGGGGATCCGGCCGAGGCAGGCGTCGAGGATGTGGTGGCCGCCATCCGTCAGGAGCGGGGCGCACTCGGCCGTCCGGCGCAGGGCGACCTCGCCTGCGCATCCGGCGCGCAGGATTGCCGCCTCGACGGCGCGGCGCGTCGCGGCGAGCCCGAACGGGTTCACCTCGATCGGCAGCGGGAAAGCCCCGAGCGTCTCGACGCGCTTGGCCGCGTCCGCGATCACCACCATCCGGCGGCTCGCGAAGGCCACGATCTTCTCGCGCAAAAGGGCCGCGCCGCCGCCCTTGATGAGGCGCAGCCTGTCGTCGACCTCGTCGGCCCCGTCGATCGTCAGATCGAGCTCGGGAACCTCCTCAAGGGTCGCGAGGCGGATGCCGGCGCGCGTGGCGGCTGCATGCGTCGCCTCGGAGGTCGGCACCCCGACGAGATCGAGCCCCGCCCGAACGCGCTCGCCCAGAAGCTCCACGAAGGCATTCGCGGTCGAGCCGGTGCCGATGCCGAGGCGCATGCCGGGCTCGACGAGTTCGAGCGCGCGCGCGGCCGCCGCCCTGCGGAGATCCGGCGCGCTCACCGGGAGCCTCGGGGAAGCGGGAGATGAGGGGAACGCATGTTTGCCACGGGGTCGACCTCGGCGGGAACGGAGGCGCCGTTAGCACGCGCGCCGCCCGGGCAAAAGACGATGTTCGGTCGCGACGCCCCGATCCTTCAGGGCCGGCCGCCCTGCGGCGGCGTCACGCTCGGGCCCGCGCGGCCCGGCGCCGGCCCGGTGGTCGGGGCCTCGCCCGCGCCGCCGACGGTCGGATTCGCCTGTTGCGTGCAGACGACCACCTCTTCCTTCACCTGCACGTAGCAGATGCTCATCTCGCCGCTGCGGTAATTCACCCGGAACACACCGGCCTCACGGGTATGGCGGGAGGCGACGAGCCCGTACTCGCCAGGCGCCTGCGCCGTCGCGCCCTCGCCCGGCCCGAAGCAGAGGGTCTGGCCGATGCCGCCGCCCTCACGCAGGCCGTACTGGCAGGAGGTGACCTCGCCCGTCACCCGGTCGACCCGGTAGACGCGGTTCAGGTCGATCTGGGGGGCCGGCACGAACTCGAAGGAGGCGGCGAGCACAGGGCCAGCGGCGAGGACGCCGAGCGTGAGGCAGGCCGGACGAAGAAACGGGAAGCGCCGAAGCATGGGGGCTCGCTCTCGCGGATGGGTGTCGCACGTCCCATCCGCGAGCTTTCAGGCGAGTCTTGGGCGGAGCGGCTCGCCGACGCGCGCTTCGCGGCCCGCCTCCGCCTCTCTGCCGTGCCCCAGGGCCAGCGCGGGGGATACGGCCCGCGTCGCTGCGTTGGGCAGAAAGGGACGACGGGGAACGCCCGTCATCCGCTTGATTCAGCGCGCCCTGAAGCCCGGATTCACGTTGCCGGGACTGAGGATGTTGCCGCCCTTGCCCATGAGGGTGCTGCCGTCGTTGCCGATCAGCTTCTGCGGGTTCACCCCGGTCGCGGGCTTGAAGGCGGGCGTGCCGACCTTCTGAGCCGCGCCCCCGGCAGCGAACTTGTTGCCTGAGGTCTGGCAGCTCGCGAAGCCGACGCAGGCCGCCTGCGCCGCAACCGGCAGGAGCAGGACACCGGACGCGAGCGCCGCACCGGCGGCAAGGCGAGAGACGCTGAGACGGGTCCGCATGACGATCGCTCCTGGTGACGTGGGAGGACGCCGGTCGATGTCGCGGGAAGCCGCCTCGTCCGTCGGCAATCGGCATGGCGGGGCGCCCCGGCTGCCGCGCATCCCTCCGTTTGCCGGCGCACCGTCGCATGCCCGCACCTCGTCCGCTTCCTCACTTCTGGGGAGGTGCCGCAAAGATCCTGCGCCGCCGCGTCGGGTTGCGGCTCAGAGCCGGGGCCGCTAGCGAGGTGCGTCCTTGCAAGGAAGACGAGAGAGCCGATGTCCCTGCCGCCGATCGCCGTATTCGACCTCGACGGCACGCTCGCCGAGACCGCGGGCGACCTCGTCGGCACGCTCAACGTGCTCCTCGGGCGGGAGGGCCTGCCGCCGCTGCCTCTGGAGGAGGCCCGCGACATGATCGGCGCCGGCGCCAAGGCACTGATCCAGCGGGGCTTCACGGCGGCCGGAGAACCGCTCTCGGCCGAGCGCCTGGAGCGCCTGTTCGGCGAGTTCCTGGAGCATTACGGGGCGCATCTCTGCGACCACTCGCACCTCTACGAAGGCCTCGTCGAGGCGCTGGACAGCCTGCAATCCGATGGCTTCCTCCTCGCGGTCTGCACGAACAAGGTGGAGGAGCACGCGGTCGACCTCCTCGACAGGCTCGGCATCGGCGATCGATTCGCCGCGATCTGCGGGCGCGCGACCTTCCCCTACTTCAAGCCCGACCCGCGCCACATCACCTCGACGATCGAGCGGGCGAAGGGCGATCCCGCGCGCTCGGTGATGGTCGGTGATTCCCGCTCCGACGTCGACGCGGCGAAGGCCGCGGGCATCCCCGTCGTCGCGGTCACCTTCGGCTACACCGACACGCCGGTGCAGGATCTCGGGCCCGACCGGGTGATCTCCCATTTCAGCGAGCTTCCCGGCGCCGTCGAGGCGCTGGTCCCCGGAGCCCGGGTCCGCGCGGCGGAGTGAGCGCGCTCGCTCCGTCACGCTAAGCTCCGCGTTTCCTCGAACGCCGCCTCGGCGCGCCGCGCCCCCTCTCCCGAACGGGAGAGGTGGAGAGGCACGGCGGCTGCCGCTCACACGTAATCCTGCGGCGGCCTGACGGCGCCGCGCCGCAGCAGCGTGTAGAGGAAGGGCACGAAGAGCAGCGTCGAGGGCGTGCCGAAGGCGATGCCGCCCATCACGGCGCGCGCGAGGGCCGCGTTCTGCTCGCCGCCCTCGCCCGTGCCGAGCGCCATCGGGATCAGGCCGAGGAACATGGCGCCCGCCGTCATCAGCACCGGCCGCAGCCGGGTCTCGCCGGCCAGCACCGCCGCCTCGACGGCGCTGCAGCCCGTGGCCTCCCGGTGCTCCTTGGCGAAGGTGACGAGCAGGATCGAGTTCGCCGAGGCGATGCCGACCGACATGATCGCGCCGAAGAGCGAGGGGATCGAGAAGGTCGTGCCCGTGATGAACAGGCTCGCGACGATGCCGCAGAACGCGAGCGGCAGGGCAGCCAGGACGACGAACGGGTCTCCCCAGCTCTGATAGTTCACCGCCATCAGGAGGTAGACGGCCACGAGCGCGATGGCGAGGCCGATGCCGAGGCGCAAGAAGGCCGAATCCATGTTCTCGATCTGGCCCCGCAGGGTGATCTTGTCCGGCGCGGGCAGCGTCTTCTGCTCCTCGTCCACGATCCTGCGGATCTCGCGGGCCACCGAGCCGAGGTCGGAATCCTGCACCGCCGCGTAGATGTTGTAGGTCGGCGTCGTGTTGACGTGGTTGATCACCGTTTGCGTGCCCTCCCGCCGGAATGACGAGACGCTGGAGAGGAGCGTCAGGACGCCGGGCTGGTCGGATCCGCCCTGCACGAGGAGCGGCGTGTTCTGGAGGGCGGTGAGCGAATCGTTGCGGTATTCCGGCGTCTGCACCCAGAGCTGGTAGGGGATGCCGGTCTTCGGGTCCGTCCAGAAGTTCGGCGTGACCTGGAAGGAGCCCGAGAGCGAGACGTTGAGGCCCTGCGCCACCTGCAGCTGCGTCAGGCCGAATTCGGAGGCGAGGCGGCGGTCGACGTCCACGAAGAATTGCGGCGTGTTGACGATCTGGTGGAGATGCACGTCGACCGCGCCGCGGATCTCGCTCACCCGCCGGACGATGGTCTGCGCGACCGCGAGGTCCTTCTCGGCGTTCCGGCCCGACACCTGGATGTCGATCTGCGCGAGCGTGCCGAAATTCAGGATCTGGGTGATGATGTCCGAGGGCTGGAAATAGAAGGTCACGTCGGGGAAGCGCTCGCGCAGCACCTCGCGCAGCCGCTTCGTGTAGGCCGCGACCGAGCCGTGCCCCTCCTTCAGGTTGATGAGCATCTGGCCGTCGTTGTAGGCGACGAAGGAGCCGTCCGAGAACGCGAAATTGTAGTTGTTCGAGGGCAGGCCGATATTGTCGAGGATCTGGTCGATCTCGTGCTCGGGGATGACCTCGCGGACGGTCTTCTCGACCTCCGCGAAGACCTGCTCCGCGGTCTCGATGCGCATGCCGGGGCGGGTGCGCAGGTGGAGCGTCATCTGGCTCGAGGCGACCTGCGGGAAGTAATCCTGCCCGACGAAGCTGAACAGCCCGGCGGTGCCCGCGAAGACCATGGCGACGACGCCGACCGTCGCCACGGGATGGCGGATCACGGCATGGAGGAGCCCGAGATAGCCCCGGTGGAAGCGGGCGAAGCGCGCCTCGAAGCCGTGCCGGAACCGGCCGGCCACCGAGAAGAACGGGCGGCCGAGGAGGGCGAGCGCGCGGGCGACGCGCCCCTGCCGGGCCGGCGGCGCCTCGCCGTGATGCAGGGCGTATTCGCGAGCCACCAGCACGTCGATCAGCACCGGGACCAGGGTGCGCGACAGCAGGTAGGAGGCCAGCATCGCGAAGACGACCGCGAGCGCCTGCGGGGTGAACAGGTATTTCGGGGTGTCGGTGAGCGCGAAGACCGAGGTGAAGGCCGCGCAGATCGAGAGCGTCGAGATCAGCGTCGGCTTGGCGATGCTGGCCGCGCCCTCCGCCACCGACTTGCGGAAGGGCTCGCCCTCCTCGAAGAGCCGATAGGTGTTCTCGATCGCGACCGTCGCGTCGTCGACGAGGATGCCGACGGCGAGCGCAAGACCGCCCAGCGTCATCACGTTGATGGTCTCGCCGAGCGCCCCCAGCACCGCGAGCGAGGTGAGGATCGAGAGCGGGATCGAGATCAGCACCACGATGGTGGAGCGCCACGAGCCGAGAAAGAGCAGGATCGTCAGGCCGGTGAGGCAGGCGGCGATGGCCGCCTCGTGCATCACCCCCTCGATCGCCGCCGAGACGAAGACCGACTGGTCGAAGAGCGGCTTCAGCGACATGCCCTCGGGCGCGGCGGCGCGGATGTCGGGCAGCGCCTTCTTGACGTTGTTGACGACGTCGAGGGTCGAGGCGGTGCCGTTCTTGAAGATCCGCATCAGCACCGAGTGCAGGCCGTCGGCGCGCACGATGTTGACCTGCGGCGGGCCGCCGTCGCGCACGTAGGCGACGTCGCGCACGAGCACGGGCTGGCCGTTCACGGTCTTGATCGGGATCTCGTTGAGCGCCTCGATCGCCTCGGGCGTGGCGTTCAGGCGGATTGGGTATTGCTGCTCGCCGATCTTGGCGAGGCCGGAGGGGACCGTCAGGTTCTGGGCCGACATCGCGTTCGTCACGTCGACGGGCGTCAGGCCCAGCGCCTGCAGGGCGTGCAGGTCGAGATCGACCATGATCTGCCGGGGCGTGCCGCCGAAGGGCGAGGGCAGCGTCGAGCCCGGCACCTGCACGAGCCGCTGGCGGATGCGGTACTGCGCATAATCGTAGACCTTGGTGAGGCTCTCCTTCGTGGAGGCCAGCGAGAGCTGGATCACCGGCACGGACGAGGCCGAGAAGCGCAGGATCACCGGCGGCTGTACGCCGGGGGGCATCGTGGCGCGGATCGAGTTCGTGGACGAAACCACCTGCGCGATGGCGAGATCGATGCTGACGCTCGGGTCGAAATAGACCTTCATCACCGACGTGCCCTGCAGGCTCGTCGATTCCATCCGGGCGATGTTATTGACGTTGTTCGAGATTCCGTACTCGGAATAGGTCGTGATGCGCCGCTCCATCTCCGGCGCGGACAGGCCGTTATAGGTCCAGACGATCACGACGACCGGGATGTCGACGGTCGGCAGCACGTCCTTCGGCGTCGTCACGATCGCCGCGACGCCGGCGAGCGTCATCAGCACGGCCAGGACGTAGACCGTGACCCGGTATTTCAGAGCGTAGAGGACAAGGCCCATATCGTCGTCGGCTCGGGTCGATCAGGGCACCGCGCATCGCGACCGATGCCGATGGGTCGTCCGGCGCGGATCCCCTCCTCGTTCGGAAGGAGAGATGGGGTGGGAGGAGGTCGCCCGTCCACCCGCATGGCCGCACCCGTCCGGCCACAAGTCGCGATCAACGTTTCCGGATTGTGTCCGCGCGATCCGTCGTCCGCTGGCGCATCGCCGCAGGGGATCGGTTCAGTGGCCGGAAGGTCTCGCGTTCCCGGCGCCGAGGAGCGCGTCCTTGTCGACCACCAGGGCGCGGGCGATCTCTTCCAGCGCCCGGTGCTCGACCTCGCTGATGCCGCCGAAATCGGCCACGTCCGCAGCGATCAGGAAGATGTCCTCCCGCTGGTCGAGGGGCCGCTCGGCGACGGCCTGGACGAGGCGGATGTTCTCGACGCGGCCGGCCCGGGTCTTGGCGCGGGCGATGGCCTCGTAGAGCGCCTGCTCGATGCGCAGGGTGTCGTAGGATTTCTCCAGGATGGGGTTCGCGCGCATGCCGGTGATCGCCGATTCGATCTCCTCCTCGTCGATCTCGCCATCCGCCAGCGTCACGTTGGCGGCGGCCGAGACGGCGGATTCGAGGAACACGGCGTCGCCCGCATAGGACATGATGGTCCGGCCGAAGCGAAGGATCGCGTCCTGAAAGATGCTCATGCCTGCCTCCTGAACCTCAAGGAGGCTCGAAATCCCCTCGTCCAGTCAAGGGTTTCGCGGCAACACACCGGGTCTGATCCTCAGACGATCGGCTCGTGGCCCGGCCAGTCGCGGCCGAGATGGGCCGCCACGCGGGCGGGATCGTCGCCCACCGCCTCGACGGCCGCCTGCACCTTCTCCACCGGCACCATGAAGCGGCGGGCCCAGTAGGCCCGCTCCCAGGGCTCGGCGACGTTGACGATCCTCGGCTCGGGCGGGGCGGCGCTGTCCTCGGCCATGGCGGCTCCTCGGCTGGGGCGGCCCGAAACGGAGAGCCGCGACCCAGCGAGAACGCCCGAGCCGACGCTTCGTGCCCGGAGCGTCAGCAGCAGCGGAAGCCGTTGCGGTTGCCGACGCCGAAGCGGGCATTCTCCCGGTTGCGGAAGAATTCCAGCTCCGTCATCGGCGCCTGGTCCGGATGCGTCTTGCGGATGTGGCTGGCATAGGCCTCGTAATCGCCCTGCCCCACCATCAGCCGCGCGCCGTCGCAGACGCATTTCGTGAGCGTCTGCCAGCGCTCGCGGAGATTCTGCGACGACACGGCCATCGCCTCACTCCGCCGGAACGGCGCGGGCATCCGATTCCAGCGCCGTCCAGCGGTCGGTGCGGAAGGCGCGGATGCAGGCGATGACGCCGAACACGGCGATCGAGACGACGAGCCCGACGAAGACCACGGCCAGCGCCGCGTCGATGCGGTCGTTGAAGATGATCTGGCTCATCTGCTCGACGTTCTTGGCCGGCGGCAGCACCTTCCCCTCGGCGAGCGCGGTGCTGTAGCGGTCCGCGTGCGAGAGGAAGCCGATCCGCGGGTCGGCGTGGAAGATCTTCTGCCAGCCGGCGGTCAGCGTGCAGATGCAGAGCCACACGGTCGGGATGATCGTGACGAAGGCGTAGCGCTCGCGCTTCATCTTGAAGATCACCACCGTGCAGAGCGTCAGCGCCACCGCGGCCAGCATCTGGTTCGAGATGCCGAAGAGCGGCCACAGGGTGTTGATGCCGCCGAGCGGGTCGGTGACGCCCTGGTAGAGGAAGTAGCCCCAGGCCGAGACGCAGAGCGCGGTCGCCACGATGTTGGCCGCCCACGAGGTGGTGTCCTTGAAGGCGGGCACCGCGAGGCCGACGAGGTCCTGCACCATGAAGCGGCAGGCGCGGGTGCCCGCGTCCACGGCGGTGAGGATGAACAGGGCCTCGAACAGGATCGCGAAATGGTACCAGAAGGCCATCATCGCCTTGCCGCCGATGGCGGAGGAGATGATGTGCGCCATGCCGACTGCGAGCGTCGGGGCGCCGCCCGCCCGCGAGATGATCGTCGTCTCGCCGACGTCCTTGGCCGCCGCGGTGATGGCGTCGGGCGTGATGGCGAAGCCGAGCTTCGTCACCGCCGCCGCGGCCGTCTCCGGCGAGGTGCCGAGGAGGGCCGCCGGCGAGTTCATGGTGAAGTACACGCCCGGATCGATCACGCAGGCCGAGACCAGCGCCATCACGGCGACGAAGCTCTCCATGAGCATGCCGCCGTAGCCGATCATGCGCGCGTCCGCCTCGTTCGCGATCAGCTTCGGCGTGGTGCCCGACGAGATCAGGCTGTGGAAGCCGGAGACCGCGCCGCAGGCGATGGTGATGAACAGGAACGGGAAGAGCTGGCCGGACCAGACCGGGCCCGTCCCGTCCACGAACTTCGTCATGGCCGGCATCTGCAGGTGCGGCGCGACGACGGCGATGCCCAGGGCGAGGCCGACGATGGTGCCGATCTTGAGGAAGGTCGAGAGATAGTCGCGCGGGGCGAGCAGCAGCCAGACCGGCAGGATCGAGGCGACGAAGCCGTAGCCGATCAGCATCCAGCAGAGTTGCGTGCCGGTATAGGTGAAGGCCGGGCCCCAGGTCGGGTGCTCGGCGACGCTGCCACCGTAGACGATGGCGAGCATGAGGAGCACGAAGCCGAGGATCGAGACCTCGCCGATCTTGCCGGGCCGGATGTAGCGCGAATAGACGCCCATCAGGATCGCGATCGGGATCGTCGCCATCACCGTGAAGGTGCCCCACGGGCTGCCGGCGAGCGCCTTCACGACGATCAGCGCCAGCACGGCGAGCAGGATGATCATGATCAGGAAGGTGCCGATGAGGGCGATCACGCCCGGCACGGTGCCGAGCTCGGCCCGGATCAGCTCGCCCAGCGAGCGCCCGTCGCGGCGCATCGAGACGAACAGGACGATGAAGTCCTGGACCGCACCCGCGAAGACGACGCCGGCCAGGATCCAGAGGAGGCCCGGCAGGTAGCCCATCTGCGCGGCGAGCACCGGGCCGACCAGCGGGCCGGCGCCCGCGATGGCCGCGAAGTGGTGGCCGAACAGCACGGTCTTGTTGGTGGGCACGTAGTCGAGCCCGTCGTTGTGGCGCACCGCCGGGGTCTCGCGCTTCGGGTCGAGCCGCATCACCTTGTCGGCGATGAAGAGCGAGTAGTAGCGGTAGGCGATGACGTAGACGCAGATCGCGGCGACCACGATCCAGAGGGCATTGACGGACTCGCCGCGCTCCGTCGCCACGATGGCGAGGGCGGCGGCACCGAGGGCTCCGACGAGGGCCCAAGGCCCGTGTTTCGAGATCGCACCCATGGACGTTCACTCCAGGGCCGGTTCTTCCTGGCCGGCCATCTTTGTCCTTGTGGCGCAGAATTCTGTCCGAGAAAATACGTATGCTCAGCGAGTTGCATACATCCGGCGCGATTCTGTCGCCCGGTGTCCCGGCGCGCGCGCACGCGTTTGACGCTTCCGCCGGGCGAACCTAAGCAGGCGCCGGGCCCCCGGGCCGCGAGTTTGTGGAGACGAGCGATGGCGAAGGTGGCGTTCCTGGGTCTCGGGGTGATGGGCAGCCCTATGGCGGCCCATCTCGCGAAGAAGGGCCACGACGTCACGGTCTACAACCGCACCGGCGCCAAGGCCGAGGCCTGGGTGAAGGCGAATGGCGGCGCGCATGCGGGCACGCCCCGCGAGGCGGCCGGGGATGCCGAGATCGTCTTCGCCTGCGTCGGCAACGACGAGGACCTGCGCAGCGTCACGCTCGGCGAGGACGGTGCCTTCGCCGGCATGGGGCCCGGCGCCGTCTTCGTCGATCACACCACCGCCTCGGCGGAGGTGGCGCGGGAGCTCGCGGCGGCGGCCGAGGCGCGCGGCCTCGGCTTCGTCGACGCGCCCGTCTCCGGTGGACAGGCAGGTGCCGAGAACGGCGTCCTCACCGTGATGTGCGGCGGCGAGGCCGCGACCTACGCCAAGGTCGAGGCTGCGATCGGCGCCTATGCCCGCGCCTGCCGCCTGATGGGCCCGGCGGGCTCGGGCCAGCTCACCAAGATGGTCAACCAGATCTGCATCGCCGGCCTCGTTCAGGGTCTGTCCGAGGGCGTGCACTTCGCCAAGCGGTCGGGCCTCGACGTCGAGGCGGTGCTCGACGTGATCTCGAAGGGCGCGGCCGGCTCCTGGCAGATGGAGAATCGCGGCCGGACCATGAACGAGGGCCGCTTCGATTTCGGCTTCGCGGTCGACTGGATGCGCAAGGACCTCGGCATCCTCCTCGACGAGGCCCGCCGCAACGGCGCCTCGCTGCCCGTCTCGGCCCTCGTCGACCAGTTCTACGCCGAGGTTCAGCGCATGGGCGGCAATCGCTGGGACACGTCGAGCCTGATCGCGCGGCTGGAGCGCTGAGCGCTCACGCCCCGGCCAGCGCCGCCTCCGGATCGGTCCAGGCCCAGTCGCCGCCCATCTGGTGGCGGAACCACGTGAACTGCCGCTTAGCGTAGCGCCGCGTGTCGTTCTGCCCGCGCAGGATCGCCTCCTCGAGGCCGAGCGTCCCGTCGAGATGGGCGATCAGGCCCGGCACCCCGTGGGCTCGCATGATCGGCAGCATCGGATCGAGGCGGCGCTCGCGCAGGCGCGCCACCTCGTCGAGGGCCCCTTCCGACATCATCGCCCGGAAACGCGCATCGATGCGGGCCCGAAGCCGGTCCCGGTCGGGTGCCAGGAAGATCTTGCGCAGGGGGCGGCCCGCGAGCGGGCCCGGCACCCGGCTGCCGTGGAAGGCGGCGATCGGGCGCCCGGTCGCGGCGTGGATCTCGAGGGCGCGCATCACGCGGGCTCGGTCGCTCGGCCGCAGGGTTGCCGCGCCCTCCGGATCGAGCGCGGCGAGATCGGCGTGGAGCGCCTCGGTCGGACGGCCTTCGGCCGTCTGCCGCAGGGCGGCGCGCACGGCGTCGGGCACGGGCGGCAGGTCGGACAGCCCCTCCTCGAGGGCGCGGAAATAGAGGCCGGTTCCGCCGACGAACACGGGCAGGCGGCCGTCGAGGTCCGCCACGAGGGCGGCGGCGTCGCGCGCGAAATGGCCGGCCGAGTAGTTCAGCGCCCCGTCGACGTGCCCGTAGAGCCGGTGTGGAACGATGGCCTCCTCCTCGGGACTCGGCCGCGCGGTGAGGACGCGCAGGTCGCTGTAGACCTGCATCGAGTCCGTGTTGACCACGACCCCGCCGTGACGAAGCGCGAGCGCCGTCGCCAGGGCCGACTTGCCGGAGGCGGTCGGCCCTGCGATGAGAATGGCCGCCGGCTGGTCGGCGAATGTCGGCTCAGGCGGCGGCAACAGCGGAACGCTCCCGGATGACCCTGGTCGCCAGCCTGATAGCAAACGAGACGCGGCCCGCCATCACGGATGCGGTGCTGGCGGAGGCGCGCGCCGTTCTCGGCACCGAGCACCAGCCGCGGATCCTGCACGGCGAGGTCGCGGCCGAGATCCTGGTGCCGGGCGCGGGCGCCGACGCCGAGGTTCTGACCGGCCGCCTGCGGCGCGCGCTGAAGGGCGAGCCCATCGACGTCGCGGTGCTACCGGCGGGTCCCCACCGGCGCAAGCGCCTGTTCCTCGCCGACATGGATTCCACCATGATCGAGCAGGAATGCATCGACGAGCTCGCCGACGTGGTCGGCCTCAAGGCTCACGTCTCGGCGATCACCGAGCGGGCCATGCGCGGCGAGATCGCCTTCGAGCCCGCGCTCCGCGAGCGGGTGGCGCTGCTCGAAGGCTTGTCCGTCGGGGTGATCGACACGCTGATCCGCGAGCGGCTCTCCCTGATGGCGGGTGGCACGACGCTCGTGCGGACGATGCGGGCGCACGGGGCGCGGACCTGCCTCGTCTCGGGCGGCTTCACCCTCTTCACCGGGCCGATCGCGGAGCGGATCGGCTTCGACGAGCACCGGTCGAACCGGCTCTCGGTATCGGGCGGGCACCTGACGGGCCGCGTCGAGGAGCCGATCGTGGGCAAGGCGGCCAAGCGCGACACCCTCGCGGAACTTCGGACGCGCCTCGGCCTCGAAGCGGCGGAGACGCTGGCCGTGGGGGACGGCGCCAACGACCTCGACATGCTCGCCGAGGCGGGTCTCGGCGTCGCCTTCCGGGCGAAGCCCGCCGTCGCGGCCGCCGCGCAAGTGCGCATCGACCACGGCGACCTGACGGCCCTCCTGTACCTCCAGGGCTACGCGGCGAGCGAGTTCGCGCGCTGAGGCTCAGAAGGGCTGCAAGCCGGGCCGCGGGCGGTGCACGTCCTCGAAGATGTCCGGATCGATCAGCTGGTCCGGATGCTCACCCGCCTCGCCGAACAGGGCTCGGAAGTCCTGCCTGCCGAGGATCCGCTTGCTGGCCGTCATGGATTCGGCGAGCGCTTGATTGAAACCGTCGCGGTATTCGTCCGGCGTGATCGCGCCGCTTTCCAGCTTGCGCGCCAATTCGTCCTTGCGACGCCAGAACACCGACTGCACCTCGGCGAGCGATCGAAAGCGCGCATCGTCGATGCTGACGGCCGGATTCGATCTGACCATGTCCCGCAAGTCGCGGATGCGCTCGGACATCTCCGTTTCGAACACGTGCGGCTCCTCCGGTGAGAGTGGAGACGGATGTCCATGTGCGGAAAAACCGTCTGCGCTCGCCTTCGACTCGCGCGCCTCCCTCCCCGCAAGAGGGGATACGAGGAAGCCGCCCTCTTCCGATGGGCGGCCCCCAGTCGCGTGAAGCGCGCTGAAGCTACTCGAGCCCGAGCGCCACGAACCGCACGTCGCCGCTCGCGCTCGCCACGAGGAGCAGGACGGACTTGCGGCCCTCCTTCTTCAGCGCGTCGACCCGCTTGGTAACGTCGGCAGGAGACGTCACCGCCTCCTGGCCCACCTCGACGATGACCTCGCCCGCCTGGATCCGCTTGTCGGCGGCGGTGGAGGAGGGATCGACGCGGGTGACGACGACGCCCTTCACGGTGTCCTTGATGCTGTAGCGCTTGCGCAGCTCGTCGGTGATCCCGGAGAGGTTGAGGCCGAGAGCCTGCCGCACGGCGCTCTCGGGCTCTGCCTGCTTCACGTTGGCGAGCTGCGGCTTCTCCCCGTCCTCCAGGCGCCCTAGGGTGACGGGCTTCGTCACCTCCTCGCCCTTCCGGACGACGACCACGTCGACGGTCTTGCCGACGGGGGTGGCGGCGACGATGCGGGGCAGGTCGCTCGACGCCTTGACGGCGCTGCCGTTGAACTTCGTGATCACGTCGCCGACCTCGAGGCCGGCGGTCTTGGCCGGGCCCTTCTCGTCGACGCCGGCGATCAGCGCGCCCTTGGCGCCGCCCTTCAGGCCGAGAGCCTCGGCGGTCGATTCGTCGACGTTCTGGATGCGCACGCCAAGCCAGCCGCGGCGGACCTCGCCGTACTCGCGGAGCTGGTCGATCACCGGCTTGGCGGTCCCTGAGGGAACGGCGAAGCCGATGCCGACCGAGCCGCCGGTCGGCGACAGGATGGCGGTGTTGATGCCGATCACCTCGCCGTCCATGTTGAACAGCGGGCCGCCCGAATTGCCCTTGTTGATGGCCGCATCCGTCTGGATGTAGTTGTCGTAGGGGCCGGACTCGATGTTGCGGCCCCGTGCCGAGACGATGCCGGCCGAGACCGAGCCGCCGAGGCCGAACGGGTTGCCGATCGCGACCACCCAGTCGCCAGGGCGCATCTTCTCGGAATCGCCGAACGGCACCGCCTTGAGCGGCCGGTCCGCGGTCGGCTTCACGCGGAGCACCGCGAGGTCGATCTTCGAATCCTTGCCGATGATCTCGGCCTTCAGCTTGGTGCCGTCGGACAGGATCACCTGGATGTCGTTGGCGTCGCCGATGACGTGGTTGTTCGTCACCACGATGCCCCCGGCATCGATGATGAAGCCCGAACCGAGCGAGTTGGACTTGCGCTGCTGGCGCGGCGTGTCGTTCTCGCCGCGCTGCTCGCCGCCACGGTTGCCGCGCCGGTTGAAGAACTCCTCGAACAGGTCCTCGAAGGGCGTGCCGGGGGGCAGCTGGGGCATGGTGCGACCGCCTCCGCCGCCCGAGCGCGTCTCCACGGTGGTGGAGGCGGAGATGTTGACGACGGCGTCGGTGATCCGCTCCGCGAGGTCGGCCAGGGATTCGGGACCCTTGGCGAAGGCCGGCATCGGCACGGCGCTGCCCGCGACCGAGGCCCCGATCATGAGGGCGGCGAGGGCCGCCCGAGCGTGGCGGCTCAGCGCGGAGGGACGGCGCGCTGCGGTGGCGCTCGCGACGGGTAGCATGATCGACCTCTTCAAAGGAGCGTTTCCCGACCTGTTCTTCCTGAAGCCCGGTGCAATCCGCCGGGCAGCCGCCTCGGGCTCGCGCATTAGATCGGCGACACGGGTCCGGGTTCAAGGGCACGCGCGGACCCGCCGCGGCCGGCAGGCCGCAGCCGGTCCACGCGCCAATCCCGCCTCAGCGCGCCGTGCCGACGGTGGAGCCCGTCGCCGCGCTCGGGTCGCCCGTCCCGCGCGGTGTGCCGGATTGCGCCGCGCGGCCCTGCGGATCGCCGAAAAAGCGGAAGAAATCCGAGTTCGGGCTGATCACGAGGCGGGTGTCGGAGCCCTTCAGGCCGGCTTCGTAGGCCTGCATCGAGCGGTAGAAGCTGAAGAAGTCCGGGTCCTTGCCGAAGGCCTCCGCCAGGATGCGGTTGCGGTCCGCGTCGCCCTGGCCCCGGAGCTGCTCCGATTTCTGGTTCGCCTCCGCCAGGATGACCGTGACGTCGCGGTCGGCCCGCGCCCGGATGGTCTGGGCGATCTGCTCGCCGTTCGCACGGACGTCGGCGGCCTCGCGCTTGCGCTCGGTCTTCATGCGCTCGTAGACCGCCGAGCTGTTCTGCGCCGGAAGGTCGACGCGGGTCATGCGCAGGTCGACGATCTCGACGCCGAGGCTCTTGGCCTGCCGGTTCACGTCCTCCTGGATCTCGTTCATCAGCCGCATGCGGTCGGTCTTCACGATCGCGTCGCGGGTCGAGCGGGCGAGGACGTTGCGCAGGGCCGAGTTGGTGAAGCTCGCCAGCCGCTGGTTGGCCAGCCCGATATTGCCGACCGACTGGTAAAAGCGCAGCGGGTCGACGATCCGGTAGCGGGCGAAGGCGTCGACCTCGAGATTCTGGCGGTCGGCCGTCAGCAGCGCCTGGACCGGCAGGTCGAGGTCGAGCACGCGCTTGTCGAAGACGATGACGTTCTCGATGAACGGCACCTTGAAGTAGAGGCCCGGCCGGTCCTCGCCGGTCTGGTTCAGCACGGCGCGCACGCGCCCGAGCTGCAGGACGAGGGCCTGCTGCATCTGCCCCACGGTGAAGACCGAGGCGTAAAGCCCGACGGCGATGGCCGCGACGAGGACGACGAGGCCGGTGCGGAGAGCGTTGCCGTTCATCGTGCCGCCCCACCCGCCTGCTGGCCGCCGCGGCCGCCGAATTCCGTCAGCGGCAGCACGGGCAGCACGCCCGCGGCCGCGTTGGTGCCGGCCGCGCCGCCGCTCTGGTCGATGATCACCTTGTTCACGGAGCCGAACACCTTCTCCATCGTTTCCAGGAAGATGCGCTCGCGGCTGATCGCCGGCGCGGTCCTGTAGGATTCGTAGACCTGCTGGAAGCGGGCGGCCTGGCCGGTCGCGTCGGCGGTGGCCTGCGTCCGGTAGGCCTCGGCCGCCTGCACCACTTGGGAGGCGCGGCCGCGCGCCTGGGGCACCTCGCGGGAGGCGTAGGTCTTGGCCTCGTTCTGCAGGCGCTCGGCGTCCTGCTGGGCGGCGTTCACGTCGATGAAGGCGGGCCGCACTTCCGGCGGCGGCGTCACGCTGACGAGCTGAACCACCTCGATGCGCACGCCCGCGCCGTACTCGTCGAGCGCGGCCTGGACGATCTCCTTGACCTCCTGCGCGATGCTCGACTGCTCGTTCGTCAGGATCGCCTGGATGTTGCGGCGGCCGATCACCTCGCGCATCGCGCTCTCGGAGATCGCCTTGATGGTGCCTTCCGGGTTCTGCAGGTTGAAGACGTAGTCCGACGCCTTGAGCGGGTTGACGCGCCACTGCACCTCGAAGTCGAGATCGACGATGTTCTCGTCGCCCGTGAGCATCAGGCTCTCCTCGGGCACGTCGCGGGAGCGCCCCTGGGTGCCAACGCCGGAGCGGTAGCCGATCTGGATCGAGTTCACCTGGCCGACATTCGGCTTCACGACGCCGCCGATCGGATAGGGCAGGTTGTAGCGCAGGCCCTCGCCCTTGGAGCCGACGTAGCGGCCGAAGACGGTCTCGATGCCGACCTGGTTCGGCGCGACCGTGTAGAAGCCCGTGAACAGCCAGATCGCCACCGCGGCCACGCCGATGACCACGATGCCGCGGCCGCCGCCGAAGGACCCTCCGGGCATCACGCCGCGCAGGCGGTCCTGCCCGCGGCGGAGCAGATCCTCGAGGTCCGGAGGGGTCTTGCCGCCGCCGCCGCCGCCGCCGGTGCCCCAGGGGCCTCCGCCGTTGCCGCCGCCGCGGCCCCAGGGCCCTCCCCCGCCGCTGCCGCCGCCGCCGCTCTGATTGCTCCAAGGCATCCTTGAGGTCTACTCCAGCTCATCCGGGGCCGGGGCGCCGAAGGCGTCCCAGGGGTGCCAAGCACCTGATTGGGCGCGCCCACTCCTGTCAAGGCTCGCCCCCGGAGCGCAGGTGGGCACTTCGCCCCACTAAGACAACCGCGACGCGGTGCCCATGCTCCACAAGGGATTAAGAAGCGGGCGCGCGGGACCCCGGGAGATTACCGAGCCCGGCCGGCCTCAGCGGATCCTTTCCAGGTCGACGAAGGTGAAGGCGTGCTCGTCGTGCTCGCCCGCACCGTGCGCCTCCCGCAGGGTCTCCCGGAACGCCGACCGGTCGTAGGGGGGAAACAGGGTGTCGCCCTCCGGCGAGGCGTCGACCTCGGTGAGGTGGATGCGGTCGGCGTGCGGCAGCGCCATGGCGTAGATCTCGCCGCCGCCGACCACCATCAGCTCCCCGGCGGCGCCCGCCGTCGCGAGCGCCCCGTCCCAGTCGTGGACCACCGTGACGCCCTCGGCCGAGAAGCTGCGGTCCCGGGTCAGGACGAGGTTCGCCCGGCCCGGCAGCGGCCGGCCGAGGGAGGCGAAGGTCTTGCGGCCCATCAGGATCGGCTTGCCCATCGTGAGCGCCTTGAACCGGCGCAGGTCGCTGCGCAGGCGCCACGCCATGTCGTTGTCGCGCCCGATGACGCCGTTCCTCGCCACCGCGACGACGAGGGTGATGCGGGGTGTGGGGCTCTGCATGGCGCGCGGCTCCTCAGATCGCCACGGGCGCGGAGATCGCCGGGTGCGGCTCGTAGCCCTCGATCGCGACATGCGCGAAGCGGAAATCCGCGAGCTCGCGGATGGCGGGGTCGAGGCGCAGGCGCGGCAGCGCTCGCGGCTCGCGGGTGAGTTGCAGCCGGGCCTGCTCCAGATGGTTCAGGTAGAGATGGGCATCGCCGAAGGTGTGGACGAAATCGCCCGGCGCGAGGCCCGTCACCTGCGCGATCATCTGCGTCAGCAGGGCGTAGCTCGCGATGTTGAAGGGCACGCCGAGGAAGGCGTCGGCCGAGCGCTGGTAGAGCTGGCAGGAGAGCCGCCCCTCGGCGACGTAGAACTGGAACAGGCAGTGGCAGGGCGCGAGCGCCATCTTCCCGAGGTCGGCCGGGTTCCAGGCCGAGACGATGAGGCGGCGCGAATCCGGGTTGCGGCGGATCTCGGCCACCACCTCGGCGATCTGGTCGACGGTCCCGCCGCCCGGCTTCTCCCAGGAGCGCCACTGCTTGCCGTAGACCGGGCCGAGATCGCCCTCGGCATCCGCCCACTCGTCCCAGATCGTCACGCCCTCCGCCTGGAGGGCGCGCACGTTGGTGTCGCCGGAGAGGAACCAGAGCAGTTCGTGGATGATCGAGCGCAGGTGCAGCCGCTTCGTCGTCACGAGCGGGAAACCCTGGCCGAGGTCGAAGCGCATCTGGTGGCCGAACACCGAGAGCGTGCCGGTGCCGGTGCGGTCCTCCTTGCGCACGCCCTCGTCGAGGATGCGGCGGAGAAGCTGGTGATAGGCGTCCATGGGCTCGGGCTCCTGGCCCGGCTTAGCCCGGAGCGCCGGCCTTGGCGAGGCGGCCGGGCGGGTTATCCTCGCTGTGCCCGCTTCAGCCCGGCGCCGGCCAGAGCACGTAGGCGACGAGGGCTAGGTTGCTCCAGCCGTGCAGCGCGATGCAGGGCCAGAGCCGCCCGGTCCGCCAGCGCAGCCAGCCGAGCATCAGGGCGAGCGGCAGCAGGGAGACGGGCCGGGCGAGCCCCCAGGCCGAGATGTGGGCGAGCGCGAACAGGAGCGCGGTGACGAGGATCGCGAGGGCGGGCGGCAGGAAGCCGCGGGCCTGCGCGAAGATCTCGCCCCGGATGAGGAGCTCCTCGGCCGCCGGCGCCACGATCACCACGTAGGCGAGCCAGGCCGCCACGGAGGCCGCGCTCAGCGTCGGCGAGAGCTTCACCCCCTGCGCGAAGGTGGCGCCGAACGCCTCGGCCGTCCCCGTCACCCAGGTGATGTGCAGGATCGGCCAGAGGAGCAGGACGAGAAGGAGGTGGCGCGCCCGCATGCCGTTCGGCCGCGTCCGGTCGAGGGCGAGGCGCTCGCGCCAGCCCGAACCGTGGCGCCAGATCACGGTGAGCAGCACGAGCAGGACGAGATTGACCTGCAGGAGGATGTCGGCGGCGAGCTCGCGCCGGGCGAGGCTCGCCGCGCCGATATTCGGGCGCCGGTCCGTCGACAGGAGCGGGTCGATCCCCTCGATCAGGTCCGCGCCGACGCGCACGGCCAGAATCGCCATCAGCTTGGCGGCGCCGAGATAGAGGATGACGGCCGCGGCGAGGCCGAGGAGGCGCAGAAAACCGGAGCCAAGGCGGCGCCAGATCGAGGCCGGCGGTGGCGTCGGCGCCTCATTGGGCATCGGAGCGCTACGTTCGGGCTTCAAAACCGGAGCGATCCCCCCTATATTCACCTTGCCGGTCGCAAGGCCGGCTATGGCGATAAACGTTCTTCGCAATAAACCTATCGGACCCGGGGGCGGTACCCGGCGCCTCCACCCGAACCCAGGGCCTATGGACGCAGCGGCGTTGGGTTTCGGCGGGGGCGAAATAGGATCGACGAGGGCGTAAAGGTTGAGCTTTCGCTCGGCATGGTTCCGCCGTTATCGGGCCTTTGCAATAGTTGCCAACGACAACTTTGCTCCGGTGGCGGTGGCTGCGTAAGCAGTCCCCAAGACCGATCTAAAGTCCTAGCGGTTAGCATCGTTTAGGCGGGGTTCGGAGGCACCTGGCAACAGAAGCCTCCACTCGATTTTCCATCCGGTGCGCCCGACCGCGCGGCACTGCCGGCAGGTGGCCCGGGCAAAGCGACCGCAGATGGCAGACGACCTGATCCGTTACGATCTCCTGGTGCAGGATGCCCTGCGCGGCGTGGTCCGCAAGGTGCTCACGGACGCGGCCCGGGAGGGGCTGGCCGGCGAGCATCACTTCTACGTGTCGTTCCGGACCGAGGCGCCGGGCGTGCGGATGTCGCAGCGCCTGCGCGAGAAGTACCCGCAGGACATGACGATCGTCCTGCAGCACCAGTTCTGGGATCTCGGCGTCACCGAGCACTCGTTCGAGGTCGGGCTCTCCTTCTCGGGCGTGCCCGAGCGTCTGCTCGTCCCCTTCGATGCTCTGACCGGCTTCTTCGACCCTTCCGTGCAGTTCGGCCTGAAGTTCGACCTGAGCGACGGAAACGAGATCGCCGAGGACGAGGCGCCGGCGCTTCCCGCGAAGCCCGGCCCGCGCGGCGCCGCCTCCGAGCCGAGCGAGACCAAGCCGAAGAGCACCGGGCTCGCCGCGATCGGCAACGGGGCGCCGAAGGTCGTCCCCGCCCTGCCCGGCGCCGGAAAGCCCGAGGAGGCGAAGCCCGCCGCCCGCAAGGAGGGCGAGGGCGAAGGCGCGGAGACGGGCGCCGAGGTGGTCAGCCTCGACGCGTTCCGCAAGAAGAGCTGAGCCCCCTCCGCTCCCCTTGGGGAGAGGCCGGGTCGCCGCGAGCTCACAAAGGGGGCGGCCGGCGTCTTCCCCGTCCTAGCCCCTCCGCTCCACCCCCATCCTCAGCCCGTGCTCCGGCCGCAGCGTCACCCGGTGGAGCGGCGTGACCGGCGCGTGGTCCTCCGGCAGGGAGAGGCGGACGTTGCGCACGATATGCGCGAGCGCGATGACCTGCTCCTGCAGCGAGAAGCTCTGGCCGATGCAGACGCGCGGGCCGGCCCCGAAGGGCAGGTAGGCGTAGCGCGGGATCGCCTGCCGCGCGGTGCCGAGGAAACGCTCCGGCGCGAAGGCGTCGGGATCCTCCCACAGCGTCCGGTGGCGGTGCAGCACGTAGGGCGCCACCATCACGAGCGAGCCGCGCGGGATCTTGATGCGGCCGATCCGGTCGTCCCGGACGGCCTGACGGCTCATGAAGGGCACGGGCGGGAACAGGCGCATCGCCTCCTCCATGACCGCCTTCGCGAAGGGCAGATCGGCGGGCGCGAAGCCCGCCTCGCCGGAATCGGCAGCGTCGACCTCGGCCTCCAGCCGCGCCCGCGCGGCCTCGTCCTGCGACAGGCAGTAGAGCGCCCAGGTCAGGGCGTTGGCCGTGGTCTCGTGCCCGGCCGCGATGAAGGTGACGATGTTGGCCTTCACCTCGAGGTCGGTGAGCCCCTGCCCCGTCTCCGGGTCCTGCGCGGCGAGGAGCAGGGTCAGCAGGTCCCGCGGCGCCTCGCCTGCCTCCATGAGCCGGCGGCGGCGGTCGATCAGCTCGTCCACCACCTCGGCGAAGAAGCGGATGGCGGGCCGCGCCCGCAGGCGGCCGATCCGCGGCACGAAAGCGGGCACGCCGAACACGTCGAGGGGGTCGATCGGGCCGACCGCCTCGAGGAAGCGCGTGATGGCGCGCCCGAGCGCGTCCGGCTCGCTCGGCAATCCGTAGGTGAAGATCGTCCGCTCGAGCACGTCGAGGGTCACGCGCGTCATCTCGAGGGCGACGTCGACCCGCGTCCCGTCGCGCCGGGCGAGACGGCGGCCGATCCGGGCGCCCGCCGCGTTCATGGCGGGCGCGAAGCCGTCCACGGTGCGCGCATTGAAGATCGGCGCCAGCATCCGCCGCTGCAGCCGCCACTCGTCCCCCTCGGCCGTGAGCAGCCCGTTGCCGAGCCCCGGCGCGAGGACGCGGCGCTGCAGGTCGTCCTTGCGGTAGTTGCGCGCGTTCTCAACGAAGAGGTAGCGGATCAGGTCCGGGTCGCTCACCACGGTCACGCGGCCCATCGCCCCCTCCCCGGCCACCACGGGCGCGGTGAAATGGTCCTCCATCCAGGTCGTGATGGGGTTGGCGCGGGCGGCCCTGAGGAAGGCGAACAGGCCCATCGGCTCCCGCAGCGGCGGCGGCACCTTGGGGCGGAAGCGGGCTTCGGGCAGGCTCGTGGTCAGGCTCAGCATCCGGCCTCGCTCGGTCTGGCATCGCCCAACAGGCGCTGCGGTTTGTCAGACGGGTGGAAAACCGCCATCGCGATTTGCATACGCCTGCCGTAAGTAGGTGCGGCGCAAACAGAGACGTAGAGGCCACGATGTCGCCGCAGCCCGAGACCGCCACCCGCACGGAATCCGACACGTTCGGGCCGATCGAAGTCCCGGCGCATCGCTACTGGGGCGCGCAGACGCAGCGCTCGATCCAGAACTTCAAGATCGGCACCGAGCGGATGCCGGCTCCCCTCGTCCACGCGCTCGGCCTCGTGAAGCAGGCGGCGGCCCTGGTGAACAAGGATCTCGGCGTCCTCGAGCCGCAGCTCGCCGACGCCATCGCCGAATCGGCCGCCGAGGTGGTGGCCGGCCGCTACGACGACGAGTTCCCCCTCGTCGTCTGGCAGACGGGCTCGGGCACGCAGTCCAACATGAACGCCAACGAGGTCATCGCGAGCCTCGCCAACGAGCGCCTCGGCGGCCAGCGCGGCGGCAAGGCGCCGGTCCACCCGAACGACCATTGCAACCGCGGCCAATCCTCGAACGACACCTTCCCCACCGCGATGCACATCGCGGCCGCCCGCGAGATCAACGACCGGCTGATGCCGGCGCTGACGCACCTGCACACCGCGCTCGACGCCAAGGCCAAGGCCTTCGAGGGCATCGTGAAGATCGGCCGCACGCACCTGCAGGACGCGACGCCCGTCACCCTCGGCCAGGAATTCTCCGGCTACGCGGCCCAGGTGGCGCTGGGCGGCGCCCGCGTCGCCGCGACCCTGCCGGGCCTGCTGGCGCTCGCCCAGGGCGGCACGGCCGTCGGCACCGGCCTCAACGCGCATCCGCGCTTCGCCGACGCCTTCGCCGCCAAGGTCGCCGAGCTGACCGGCCTCGGCTTCACCTCGGCCGAGAACAAGTTCGAGGCGCTGGCGAGCCACGACGCCCTCGTCTTCGCGCAGGGCGCGCTCTCGGCTCTCGCCGCCGGCCTGTTCAAGATCGCCAACGACATCCGCCTGATGGGCTCCGGCCCCCGCTCCGGCCTCGGCGAGATCTCGCTGCCCGAGAACGAGCCCGGCTCCTCGATCATGCCCGGCAAGGTCAACCCGACCCAGGCCGAGGCGCTGACGATGGTCTGCACCCAGGTCGTCGGCAACGGCACCACCGTCTCCTTCGCGGGCAGCCAGGGCCATTTCGAGCTGAACGTGTTCAAGCCCGTGATCGCCAACGCCGTGCTGCAATCGATCCGGCTGCTCGCGGACGCGGCGGTGAGCTTCGCCGACAATTGCGTCGTCGGCATCAAGCCGAACGAGGACCGCATCGCCGACCTGATGAGCCGCTCGCTGATGCTGGTGACGGCGCTCGCCCCCTCGATCGGCTACGACAAGGCCGCCGAGATCGCCAAGACCGCGCACAAGAAGGGCACCACCCTGAAGGACGAGGCGCTGCGGCTCGGCTACGTGTCGGAGGAGGAGTTCGACCGGGTCGTGCGCCCGGAGGACATGCTGGCGCCCGGCGCCGAGTAGGTGCAGCATCCCGCGGCGCGGACCCGGCTCCGCGCCGCTCCCTGGAACGAGGAGGCAGGCATGGGCGAGATCATCAACCTCCGCCAGGCCCGGAAATCGCGGGAGCGCGCCGCGAAGGCGGAGGAGGCGGCGCAGAACCGCGTCCTGTTCGGACGCCCGAAGAAGGCCAAGACCCTGGCCGACGCCCGCAAATCCCTGGAACGGGACCGACACGAGGGCCACCGCCTGAACTCCGACGACCCGGAGGGGTGAGCCGGGCGGCATGATCGCGATCAACGTCGCCAAGCGCTCGGTGATGATCGCGGGACATCGCACGAGCGTGTCTCTGGAGGAGCCCTTCTGGGAGGCGCTCCGGGAGATCGCGCAGGGCCGGAACCTCTCCGTCCAGGCCCTGATCGGCGAGATCGACGCGGGCCGCGAGGGCCAGAACCTATCCTCGGCGATCCGGGTCTTCGTGCTGGCCGCCTATCGCGGCCCGCAATCTTGACGCGCACCTGTGAAGAATCGCTACGCTTTCGCTGCCGGCCGGTCTAATCTTCGCCCCCGCGACCATTGAACAGCGGGGATGTGATGGCCGGATCGAGCGCGCCGAATGCCGAGGACGAGGGCCTGTCCCTCGCCGAAGCCTTGGACATCGCGCTGCGGGCCCATCAGGCGGGCGATGGCGCGGTGGCGGAAACCGTCTATCGCCGGATCCTCGACGTAGCTCCCGAGAGCGCGGACGCCCTCCACTACCTCGCCATCCTCCTCCACCAGACCGGGCGCTCCGTCGAGGCGATCCGGCTGATGGAGCGTGCCATCGAGATCGAGCCCGACGAGGCGGGCCTGCACAACAACCTCGGCAACATTCTGTTCGAGTTGGACCAACCTGAAATTGCGCTCAAGGTCTACGAGCGGGTTCTGCTCCTCGAGCCGGGCCACACCAATGCCCGCAACAACCTCGGCGTGACGCTGCGCGTCCTCCGCCGCCCGGACGAGGCCGAGGCGGTCTATCGCGAGGCGATCGCCCTCGATCCCGAGCACCGCGAGGCCTGGGACAATCTCGGCCGCCTGCTCGCGAGCCGGGGCCGCATCCAGGAGGCGATCGGCTGCCACGCCAAGGCGCTCGAGCTTGAGCCGAACAATGCCGGCAGCCGCCGCTTCATCGTCGCGGCCTACACGGCGGCCGGGGTCTACGACCGGGCGCTCGAGATCCTGCAAGCGTGGCGGCGCGACGAGCCGGACAACCCCTCGGTCCACCATCTCATCGCCTCGATCTCCGGCGTCGGCGTGCCGGAGCGGGCGAGCGACCGCTACGTCGAGGCTTTGTTCGACGGTTTCGCCAACAGCTTCGACCACAAATTGGCCCGCCTCGACTACCGGGCGCCGGAACTCTGCGCGGCCTCCGTCGCCGAAGCCTATCCCCGCCCGGCCGCCGATCTCGCCGTGCTCGATGCCGGCTGCGGTACGGGCCTGTGCGGGCCGCTGCTGCGCCCGTATGCGCGCGACCTCGGCGGCGTCGACCTGTCGGGCAAGATGCTGGAGAAGGCGGCCGCCCGCGGCCTCTACGATGCGTTAGAGCGGGCGGAACTGACGGCGTATCTCGCCGCCCGGCCCGGGGCCTACGACCTCGTCCTGTCGGCCGACACGCTCTGCTATTTCGGCGCCCTCGACGCCGTCCTCGCCGCGGCCCGGACGGCGCTGCGCCCGGGCGGCCGCTTCGTCTTCAGCGTCGAGGCGCTGGAGGAGGCCGAGGGCACGCGGCTCAACGCGCATGGCCGCTACAGCCACGCCAAGTCCCATGTCGAGGCGGCAGCCGGGGCGGCCGGCTTCTCCATCGAGGCGATCGACCGGGTCGTTCTGCGCCTGGAACGGGCGGAGCCCGTGACCGGCTACGTCGTGCGGCTGGGCTCCGGCGACCGCGCCCCCTGACGCGCCGCCCTACTCGGCGGCCACCGGGAGCGCGCGCTCCGGGAGGGCGGCCAGCGCCTCCGGCTTCGGGCCTCCCGTCGCCCAGTCGAGCAATTCCACCGTGTGGACGATCGGCAGGTCCGTTCCCTTCCCGATCTGCGTCGCGCAGCCGATATTGCCCGTGGCGATGAGGTCTGGCTGCATCCGCTCGATGTTGGCGACCTTGCGGGCGCGCAGCCGCTCGGCAATCTCCGGTTGCAGGATGTTGTAGGTGCCGGCCGAGCCGCAGCAGATGTGGCCCTCCGGCACGTCCTTCACGAGGAAGCCCGCCCGCTTCAGGAGGTTCTTCGGCTCCGTGCGGATGCCCTGGCCGTGCTGCATCGAGCAGGCCGAGTGGTACGCGACGACGAGGTCGCTCTCGATGACCGGCTCGTTGAGCCCGAGGCTCGCGACATATTCCGTCACGTCCTTGGCGATGGACGAGACCCGCGCGGCCTTCTCGGCATAGGCCGGGTCGTTGCGGAACATGAAGCCGTAATCCTTGATCGTCGTGCCGCAACCGGAAGCGGTGACGACGATGGCGTCGAGACCCTTGCCGTCCGCCTGCCCGTCCATCTCGGCGATCCAGGCGTCGATGGTGCGCTTGGCGAAGGCATGGGCGGAATCCTCGCGGCCCATATGGTGGGTCAGCGCTCCGCAGCAGCTCTCGCCCTTCGGCTGCACCACCTCGACCCCGTGGCGATTGAGCAGCCGGATCGCCGCCTCGTTGAAGTCGGGCCGCAGGACGCTCTGGGCGCAGCCGCGCAGCAGGGCGACGCGGCCGCGGCGCGCAGGGGCGTTGGCGGGCGGCGGGAACACGCCGGGCCGATCGGTCGGGTTCCGGCCGGGCAGGGTCGCGGGCGCGAGGTCGAGCATCGCAGCGAGCCGATTGCCGACCCGCGGCAGGCGGGCGACGACCGAGCGGAAGGGCTGGCCGAGCTTGGCGCCGAGCAGGGCGAGGCGGAACCGGTTCGGGTAGGGCAGCACCGCCGCGAGCAGCGCGCGCAGCCAGCGGTCCTCGGGCGGCCGCACGAAGGTCGTCTCGATATGCGACCGGGCATGATCGACGAGGTGCATGTAATGCACGCCGGAGGGGCAGGTCGTCATGCAGGACAGGCAGGAGAGGCAGCGGTCGACGTGCTTGACGACCTCGGCGGTCGCCGGCTTGCCGCCCTCCAGCATGTCCTTGATCAGGTAGATGCGCCCGCGCGGCGAGTCGAGCTCGTCGCCCAGGAGCAGGTAGGTCGGGCAGGTCGCGGTGCAGAAACCGCAATGGACGCAGGTGCGCAGGATCTTCTCCGAGGCCGCCATGGCGGGATCGGCGAGCTGCGCGAGGCTGAAATTCGTCTGCACGGTCGTTTCCTCGGCGCGGTCCGGCGGGTCTCGGGCGCCGCCTGGACCGGACACGTCACTCTGGAATGAGAATGCTTACACGAACCCGGGCGCGCATGGAGACGCCCGATGTCGCGTCGGCTCAGATCCCGGCGTACATCCGCCCCGGATTGAAGATGCCGGCGGGGTCGTGCGCCGCCTTCACGCCCTGGCTGACCCGCAGCAACGGTTCCGGCAGCGGCTCGAAGACCGGAACGGCCGCCCGCACCGGCTCCGGCGCCCGCACCAGGGTGGCGTGGCCGCCGAAGGCGCGCAGCGCCGAGCGGATCGCCTCGGCGCCCGCATCCCCGGCCGCGTCGGTGGCGAGCCAGATCAGGCCGCCGCCCCAATCGTAGAACCAGCGCGCGGCCCTTGCCCGGCCGATGGCGGCGGCGACCGCCGGGCCGTGCGTCGGCGCGGTCGAGAGCCGCCAGACCGCCTCGCCGGTCCCCGCGAAGAAGCCCACGTCGCGCACGGCGGTCCAGAGGGTGTCGCTTGCCGCGCCCTCGATCAATGTCGCTTGGCCGAAGCGCTTGAGGAGGCGTCGCAATTCGCCCGCGCGATAGTCGATCGAGGCGGCGAAGCCCTCGACCCGCATCAGGGTCAGTGCCTGCGCGTCCGCGACGCCGCTGGGCAGGTGCGCCGCGCCCGTCAGCTCGAAGGGCGAGCCGAGGGCCGCGGAGAGCGCCTCGACGGCGCGCGCGTCGTCGAGCCCCTCGATGACGAGGGTGGCCACCCGCTCCTGGACGGGGAGGACCTTGAAGACGACCTCGGTGAGCAGGCCGAGGGTGCCCCAGGAGCCGGCCATCAGCTTCACGAGATCGAGGCCGGTGACGTTCTTCATGACGCGGCCGCCGGACTTGATCACCTCGCCCCGCCCGTTGACGAAGCGCACGCCGATCAGGCTGTCGCGGGCCGCACCCGAGTTGATCCGGCGGGGCCCGGAATTGTTGATCGCGGCGACCGCCCCGATCGTCGGCTCGCCGGCCGAGCCGAGGAGCCCGCGATGGTCCATCGGCTCGAAGGGCAGCATCTGGCCCCGCCCGGCCAGGAGGTCCCGCACCTCGGAGAGCGGCGTCCCGGCCCGGGCGCCGACCACCATCTCGGCGGGTTCGTAGAGGGTGATCCCGGTCAGCCCGCGGGCGGAGAGCGTCGCCTCGTCCTGTGCGGGCCGGCCGAGGCCGGCCTTGGTGTCTCCGCCGACGAGGCGCAGCCGCTCGGCCCGGCCGGCGGCCTCGCGTACGGTGTCGGCCGCCTCGTTCTCGGCCTGCGGCTCGTATGAACGCATCGTTTCCTGCCCGCTCCGGGTCCCCTTGCCGGGGTCCCTTTAGGCGGGATCATGCGGGTTTGCACCCGCGTTTCAAGCCGCAGCCTATTCGGCCGGGGCGGGATGCCGCCCGCGGATGCGATCCTCGACGGCGCCGCGCAGACCCGCGATGTCGAAGGCCCAGACGAGGGCACCGTAGAGCACCATGCCGAGCGGCACGCAGAGCGCCAGCGCGGTGGCGGGCGGCAGATCGCGGAAGGGCGCGAGCGCCAGCCCCATGGCGAGGCAGGCCGCTGCCGCCGCTGCGATCTCCCGCCAGGGCAGGACGAGGCGATTCGGTCCCGTCAGCGCCCGCAGGGCGAGACCGAGGAAGGCTGCCCCGAGCCCGGCCGTCTGCGCGAGCGCGATGCCAGCCGGCCCGAAGCGGGACGGCAGCACGAGCAGGCCGATCCCGTTGACGGCGAGGCCGAGGAAGGCCGCCGCGATGACGGGCATCGTCTTCCGCCGGATCTGGAAGACCGGGTTCAGGGCGAAATGCATCAGCGAGAGGCAGAACAGACCCGGGACTAGGAGAACCGCGTAGATGGCGAAGGGGCCGCGATAGGCCTCCGGCACCACCAGCGCCTGCAACGCCGGCAGGATCGCCCAGAAGCCGACGGCGCAGGGCAGGAGCAGCGCGACCACGGTCGCCGCATTGCGGGCCACCTGCCGCTCCGCCTCGGCGGCGCCGTGATGCTCCTCCGCCCGGACGGCGATCTGGAACAGGAGCAGGTCCAGGGCGGTGCCGAGGGTGCTGAGGCTGCGCAGGGTCACGTCGGCGGCGAGGGCGAAGTAGCCGGCCTCCGCGAAGCCCGCCTGCGCGGCGAGGGTCGCCCGGTTGAAGAAGGGCATCGCTTGGTAGATCGCGTTGGCGGCGATGAGCGGCAGGCCGTAGATCAGGAACAGCCGCCACGTCTCGCGCAGCCGCACCCGCTGGACCGGAACCGACGGATCGCGCAGCGGCCCCCGCAGCAGGAAGACCGTGGCGCATTGCCCGATCGCGAAGGCGACGAGGACGTAGGAGGGGTGCGGCAGGTACCACGCGGTCGCCGCCATCAGGGCGAAGGCGAGCGCGTTCTTGAGGGCCACGAGGCCGAGATAGAGCCCGCCGTCGAACCGGGCGCGGGCGAGCGCCGCGTGGTAATCGAACACGCCGATGCCCAAAGCCGCGAGGGCCGTCCCGGCCAGGAGGGCGCCGCGGCTCTCCGGCCCCCCCTCGATGCCGAACCCGGCGCAGAGAAGGGCGCCGGCGAGCAGAAGGAGCGCGAGCGCGGCGTAGGCCCGGTCGAGCCCGTGGCGGATCCAGGGCTCGTTCGCGCGGACGCGGGCCGAGTAGAACCGGGTCGCGGAGAGGCGCAGCCACTCGAACAGCACGGTGTTGATGACGATGGCGCCGGCCGTGGCGAGGGCGAAACGCCCGAAATCCGCCGGCCCGAGCAGCTTCGCGATGACGAGGCCCAGGATGAAGTTCAGACCGGCATTCAGCACGAAGGCGGCGATCACGGCCATCATGGCCCCCCGGACGGATGCCCCGCATCGGCTCGGCGGGACGCATCGCCGCTCCATAGCGGTGGACGCGTAAGATTCCCCTAATCCGGCGCGAAGATGACGGCCGCACCCGCCCGACGCGGCCGGATGCCGAGCGGGAATGCAGGGTTGGCGCCATATGTGTGGATCGTTCGAACGGTCCGGAACCGTCCCGCCACGGTTGTCGTTGCTTGCGCAGTTTCAACCCTGGAGGGATTTTATGCGCAATCAGATCCTCGCCGCCGCGACGCTGCTCAGCCTCCTCGGCGTGCAGGCCGCCACCGCCGAGACCACGGTGATCCGCCGCGATGCGCCGGACACGGTCGTGGTCGACCGGCCGTCGACCGAGCGCAAGACGGTCGAGACCCGCGATCGGGGCGACGGCTGCTCGTCGAAGACGGTGTCGAAGGAGAACGAGTACGGCGACCGCAAGACGGTTCACAAGGAAAGCTGCGACTGACCGATCCTCTCGGTCCCGCAGCCGCGAACAGGCTGCACCAGGCGCCCTCTCCCGGCCGGGAGAGGGCGTTGCCGTTTGAGCCCCTGCGACGGTTACGGGGTCTCCTCGCCGAGCACCTTCTCGTAGCGCCACGCCTCCATCCCGTCCTCGTAGTAATCGGGCTTCACCGCGAACCTGCGGTAGCCGCGACGCTCGTAGAGGCGGATGCCCGCGCTGTTGTCGGCCCGGACCTCGAGCCGCAGATGCGTGCAGGCGTGGCGGCGCGCGTCGGCCTCGGCCGCGTCGAGCAGCAGACCGCCGAGGCCGAGCCCCGTCCGGCTCGGCGCCACCGCGATCGAGGAGAGCCGCGCGCGGCGGGAGCCCCTGCGCCGCTCCAGCGTCGCGGCGCCGACGAGGACCGGCTCGCCCCGCTCGCCCTCGGTCACGGCCACGAGGAGCGTCATGCTCGGCGAGCGGATCGCGTGGCGGATGGCGCGGCGTTCGGCCCGGTCGGTGGAGAAGGCGGCGTCCTCGAGCGCGACGAGGGCGTCGAGATCGTCCCGTGCGGCGGGGCGCACCTCGACGATCGCGTGCCGGGCCGGCGCGAGGGTGTTCACGCTGCCACCCAGGTGTAGGTCCAGGTCTCGGACAGGGCGTGCCCGCCCGAGCGCAGGAAGACCCTCAGTTCCGAGGCGTCGCCGGCCGCCTCGCACCGCACGTCGATGGCCGCGCGCAATCCCTTGATGTGCGGGTTCGGCACCAGCGACGTCGCGACGATGCGGCCGGGCGAGGCCGTCGCCACGACCTCGACGCCGCCCGGTTCGGGCATCCAGTAGGCGAGGTCGCCCCCCGTGAAATCGACGAGGAAGCGGCGGGTGAGCGCAGGCCCCGCCTCGCTGGCGCGGGCGGCCCCGCTCGCGGCCGCGCCCACCACGTAGGTGTTGGCGACGCGGGCGTTGCGGTGCAGATCGTCCCGCCCCATCGCCCGCACGCGATAGGCGATGCGGACGGGCTCTCCCGGCCGCGCCGGCGCCTTCGGCCGCCAGAAGGCGACGACGTTGTCGGCCGTCTCGTTGTCGGTGGGCAGTTCCATCAGCATCACGCTGCCCTCGCCCCACGCACCCTCGGGCTCGACGAAGTAGCTCGGCCGGCGATGATAGCTGGCCTCGAGGTCCTGATAATCCTCGAAGCTGCGGTCGCGCTGCAGCAGGCCGAAGCCCTTCGGATTGGAATCCGCGAAGCTGGAGATGCGGCGCGCCCTCGGATTGTCCAGCGGCCGCCACAGCCACTCGCCGGTTCCCGCCGCCATCAGGAGCCCGTCCGAATCGTGCAGTTCGGGCCGGTAATCGTCCGAGGCTTGGCGATCGTTCTCGCCGATGAAGTACATCGAGGTCAGCGGCGCGAGGCTGATCGTGGCGAGCTCCCGCCGGGGGTGGAGCGCGGCCCGGACCGACACGCTCGTCTCCTCGCCCGGCCGCACCGTGAAGGTGTAGGCGCCGGCGAGCGAGGGGCTGTCGAGGAGCGCGTGCAGGACGAGCGGGTCCGAACGCGCCTCGGGCGTCTCGACCCAGAACTCACGGAAGAACGGGAATTCCTCCGCACCGGCGCTGCCCTCGACGTCGATCGCGAGGCCGCGGGCCGAGAGGCCGTAGAGCTGGTCGCGCCCGAGGAAGCGGTAGTAGCTCGCGCCGAGGAAGACGATCAGCTCGTCGAGGAGGTTCGGCTTGTTCAGGTTCGTGTGGATGCGCAAACCCGCGAAGCCGAGATCGACCGGCAGCGGCTTCTCGATCTTCGTGCGGCCGAAATCGAACAGGCTCGCCTGGTAGGGGATCGGCGTCGCCACGCCGCGCCGCACGAGATTCACGGTCACCGGCCGCTTGAACAGGAAGCCGGGGTGGAAGAGCTGCAACCGGTAGGGACTGTCGGCGGCGTTCAGGAACGCCTTGTCCGGCTTGAAGCGGATGTCCCGCCACGCGTCGTAATCGAGCTTGGCGAGTTGCGGCGGGAGCGCCGGCTCGCGCAGGTCGAACGGGGCGGCGGCGAGTTCCCGGGCCCTCGCCTCCACCGCCTCGAAGCCGAAGGGCTTGGGATTTCTCCCCTCCCCGCTCAATGCCGGCGCCGAGGGCGCGAAGGCGGCGGCCGCGAGGCCCGTGACGATGGCGCGGCGGCTGGGCTCGGTCATGATCCTCGTCGCGTTGGCGGCTTGGCCGGCGGAGCCGGGCCGTGTGTCCGGGGGCTCAGATGCGCCCTCCCCCGGCGCTTGGAAAGCCCGGGGGGCGGGGGCCGCGGCGTTTCTGCAACAAAACGGTGAAAGAGCGGGGATTCCCGGCGGCCCGGCCACGTTTTTCCCTTGTGACGGGGGGCCGCCGCACGTATATCCCGCCTGCCCAATTTCGCACGTGCCTGTGGCCGCGTGTCGGTTGGTGGGCATCCGGTCAACTGCCGGACAGCCGCCAGGGGTCTTAAAGGATCGATGGTCGACAGGGTGGATTCCCTCCGGCCGGCATCCAGGTGGCAACACCGGACCCCGACAACAACCGGCAGCCGGAGGCGAAACCGGCGAACCCCGCTCTCCACGGGGGACGCAGCTTAAAGCAACGACGAACGGGCTTTTTTGGTCTCGTCGGCCCTCCAAAGGCCGGCACCGAAGAGGCTTGTTTCTCTTTGCCCGGCGTGCGGTTGGGGTCTCCCCTTCCAATCCACGGCAGCTTCCGGGTGCTCTGCGCCCGCTCGGATTTGCGTGTCTCCAAAGCACGCGGGCCCGCGCGACGCATCGCCCCCTGACGCCGGCGGCCCTCATCGGCCGCCAGACATTCGACATCGCGCCCCGCGTGAGGGCGCCTGCGAACCTGTGGTGGGGACGTCCATGACCGATCGCATCCGCGACTTCCTGCGCGCACGCCGCGACCTCGGCCGCGACGAGGGGCCCGTGATGGTCCTCGATCTCGACGTGGTGCGCGAGAACTACACCGCCTTCGCCCGTGCGCTGCCCGACACCCGCGTCTTCTACGCGGTGAAGGCGAACCCGGCGCCGGAGGTGCTGCGCCTCCTCGCCGAGATGGGCTCCTGCTTCGACACGGCCTCCGTCGCTGAGATCGAGATGGCGCTCGCCGCCGGCGCCACGGCGGACCGCCTCTCCTTCGGCAACACCATCAAGAAGGAGCGCTGCATCGGCCGTGCCCTCAAGCTCGGCGTGCGCCTCTTCGCCGTCGATTGCGAGGCCGAGGTCGAGAAGATCTCTCGCGCGGCCGAGGCGGCCGGCATCGAGGCCGGCGAGGTGAAGGTGTTCTGCCGCATCCTCTGCGACGGCGCCGGTGCGGAGTGGCCGCTCTCGCGCAAGTTCGGCTGCGTGCCCGAGATGGCGGTCGGCGTGCTGGAGCACGCGCACCGTCAGGGGCTCCACGCCTACGGCGTGTCCTTCCATGTGGGCTCGCAGCAGGCGAACACGGAAGCCTGGGACGGGGCGCTCGCCTCCGCCTCCATGATCTTCCGCGAATGCGCCCTGCGCGGCATTGGGCTCTCGATGGTCAATCTCGGCGGCGGCTTCCCCACCAAGTACCTGAAGCAGGTGCCCGGCGTGGAATCCTACGGCGACGCGATCTTCCGGGCGCTCACCAAGCACTTCGGCAACCAGATCCCGGAGACGATCATCGAGCCGGGCCGCGGCATGGTCGGCAATGCCGGGATCATTGAGGCCGAGGTCGTGCTCGTCTCGCGGAAGTCGGATGCGGAGGACGAGGTGCGCTGGGTCTATCTCGACATCGGCAAGTTCGGCGGTCTCGCCGAGACGATGGACGAGTCGATCCGCTACGCGATCCGGACCGACCACGACGAGGACCGCATGGCTCCCTGCGTGCTCGCCGGGCCGACCTGCGACTCGGCGGACGTCCTCTACGAGAAGGTCCATTACCCGCTCCCGGTCTCCCTCTCGATCGGCGAGAAGGTCCTGATCGAGGGTGCGGGCGCCTACACCACGACCTACGCTGCGGTGGCCTTCAACGGCTTCCCCCCGCTCGAGCAGATCGTGATCTGACGCCTCGACCCGGGCGGCGACCCCGCCCGGCTCCAGCGCATCACCTGCGCCCATCCGAACCTCACCGTCCCGGACGGCCGGCCTCGCGAATGAGGCGGGTGCGAGGGCTGTCGCATCTCCCCAGAACCGCCGGGAGGCCACGGCCGTGATCGAGATCCGCGAAGAGCACCCGAGCGACGTCGCAGGCCGCGAGCGTCTGCTCGACGCCTGTTTCGGCCCGTCCCGCTTCGCCAAGACCTCCGAGCGCCTGCGCGAGGGACGTCTGCCCGCGCGCGGCCTCGCGCTCACCGCGACCCGCCGCGGGCGGCTCGTCGGCACGGTGCGCCTCTGGCACGTCGAGGCGGGTCCCGCCCGCCCGGCCCTGCTCCTCGGGCCGCTCGCGGTCGATCCGGCGATCCACGGTCAGGGCCTCGGCAAGGTGATGATGCACGCCGCCCTCGGCCGGGCGGAGGCGCTCGGCCACGGCGCCGTGCTCCTCGTCGGCGACGCGCCCTATTACGCGCGCTTCGGCTTCACGCCGGAGGCGGCCGCGGGCCTCTGGCTGCCCGGCCCGTTCGAGCGGGAGCGCTTCCTCGGTCTCGCATTGCGGGCGGATGCGCTCGCCGGCGCCGAGGGACTCGTCCGCCCGACCGGCATCCCCGCTCCGGCGCAGGCCGTGCCGGCCGTCGCGGCCGAGGCGCGACGACGCGCCGCCTGACAGGACGGGCGGCCGCCCCCTCCCCTGAGGGGGAGCACGCCGGTCGTCCGCTACGGGGCGAGGCGGGCCGAGGGAGCGCCCGAACCGACCGCGATGTCGAAATGCAGGACGTCCTCGCGCGCGCCGAGCTTCGTGTAGAGGGCGATGGCGGGCGCGTCGCCGTGATCGGCCTGGACGAAGACGACCCAGGCGCCCCGCTGCACGGCGATTGCCCGCAGATGCTCGATCAGGCCCGTCGCCACGGATTGCCGCCGGTGCTGCGCGGCGACGGCAAGGTCGTAGATGTAGATCTCCCGCCGCATCCGCTCGAACTTGTCGAACTCGTAGGCGACGAGACCGCCCAGGACCTCGTCGTCCCTCACGGCCACGATCGCGATGACGTGGTCCTTGGCCAGCAGGTCCCGGAGATAGGCGTCCGGCGGCGGGTCGCCCTGATACGTCTCGCGGTCGCCGAAGGCTTCGGCGAAGACCGCGTTCAGCCTCCGCAGCAGGGCGGCGTCCTGGGAGCGCAGACGTCGGAAGGCGACGGGTGGACGAGTCATGCCCGAGCGTAGCGAAGGCCCGGTCGTCCCGGAAGGACCGGAAGACGCCCCGCCGCGCTCGGCCGGGCCTCGGATGTCGACGATCAGCGGCCCGGCTCGATCGCCGGCAATTCGTTCGGCGGCAGGGCCGGGCCGGCACTCGCCTGCGTCTGCGGTCCGGCGGTGCCGCGGGCGCGGTTGGCGAGGGCCACGGTCAGCTTCTCGGCGGCGTCGGGCTGCATCACCGCGAGCACTTCGGCCATCTTGCGCGGGTTCATCGCGAGCACGATCGGCACGAGCACGTCGTGGTTGAGGCGGTCGAAGACGCGGGCGGCGTCCTTCGGCTTCATCGTCTCGTACATCGTGACGAGGTTGCGCAGGCCCGCCTTCTCGGCCTCGGCGCGCTTGGTGCCCCCGGTATCGGCCTTGTCCTCCGCCTGCTTGAGGTCGTTGAGGCCGCTCTCGAGCTTGCGCTCGGCCTCGCCCAGCATCTGCTCGCGCAGGTCGAGATCCTGGCTGCGCTGCTTCAGGGCATCGCGCCGGGCGCGGAGCTTCTCGAGGAGCGCGCGCTCGGCCGGCGAGACGGGCTCGGGCATCGGCGGCTGCGCCTGCGGGGGAGGCTCGGCCGGCTTCTCCTTCTCGGGCTCCTTGGCGCCGACGGATCCCGTCGTAGTCGGGTCCGGCAATTCGTAGCCCGTGCGCGCCTCCGCCAGGACGCGGGCGAAGCTCGGCAGATCCGCGCCGGGCCTGTCGACATCGGTGGCGATCGAGGCGAGCTTCAGCACGAGGAGCCCGCCGGCGGCGAGCGTCACGGCGTCGATCAGGCGCAGGCGGAAGGGGCGCTGCGGGCGCCGGCGCGCGAGGCCGAGGGGCGTGCGCGCCCGCACGGCCTTCGCGAGGGCCGGAGCCGCCGCGTTTGCGGGTGTCGCCGTGTTTGCCGGGGTCGCTTTGGCGGCGGGCTTTTCGCTCATGCGGCGCGGCTCCGGATGCGGCTCAGCGCCCGCTCGGACATGGCGAGGGCGGCGGCGGCGGCGGCGCCGAGGCGCTCGCCGTTCGGGCTCTCGGGCAGCGCGGGTGCGGCGACGACGGGTGCGGCGGGCGCGGGCTCGTGCCGGAGAGTGGCCTGCGCCTGGGCGTGCGCGTGGCTCTGCGCTTGGGGCTGGGGCTGGGCCGCCGGCCGGAACTCGGCGACGATGGCACCGATCCGCGCGATCACGCCCTCGCCCGCCTGGACCTGCGCGGCGATGTCGGCCGCGTAGCGCTCCGCGGTGCCGAGGCGCTCGGCGAGGGTGCGGTCGGCCTCGGCCAGCGCCCCCCGCAGGCCGACGATCGCCCGCTCGGCATTGCTCGTCGCCACCATCAGGTCGCCGATCGTCTGGCGGAGGGCCGTCTCGTCGCCCTTCAGCTGCGCGATCCGGCGCGAGAGCCGCACCGAGGTCAGGATCGTCGCCACGAGGAGCACGGCGACGAGGATGTCCGCGAGCAGCGTGATCAGCAGACTCATGACGCTACCCGTCGTTCCGGTTGTTCATGGAGGCCTCGAAGGCCTGCAGCGTGGTGCGCGAGCGGCGCAAGGGCCGCGTCACCTGCACCGCGATGTTGTCGTCGACGCGCCCGATCCGCCCCTGCGTGAGCGCCCAGTCGCCGCAGCGGACGGTGATCAGGTCCGAGGGCTTGGCGTCGAACATCAGCGTCTCGCCGACCTTGAGGCCCATGACGCGCTTCAGCGGCAGCATCATCTCGTGCAGCACCGCCTCCATCGCCACGTCGGCCTGCCAGATCTCGGTGGCGAGGTGGCCTTCCCAGACGTGGTCGCGCCCGAGCTTCTCGCCCATGAAGCTCTGCATGAGCAGTTCACGGATCGGCTCGATCGTGGCGTAGGGGAACAGGATCTGCAGGAGGCCGCCGCGCCCGTCCATGTCGAGGCGCAGGCCGATCAGGATGGCGGCGTTGGCGGGCCGCGTGATGGTGGCGAAGCGCGGGTTCGTCTCGATCCGGTCGATCTGGAACCGCACCGGCGAGAGCGGCTGGAAGGAGAGCTCCAGGTCGCCGAGGATGATCTCGACGAGGCGGCGCACGAGCTGCATCTCGATCGTCGTGAAGGGGCGCCCGTCGAGCCGGCTCGACGAGCCGCCGCGCTTGCCCCCGAGCAGCAGGTCGAGGGTCGAGTAGGCGAGGTTCGACTCGACCGTGACGAGGCCCGAATTCTCCCAGGCATCCGCCCGGAACACCCCGAGCAGGGTCGGCAGGGGGATCGCGTTGAGGTAATCGCCGAAGCGGACCGAGGTGATGTTGTCGAGGGTGACCTCGACGTTGTCCTGGAAGAAGTTGCGCAGCGAGGTCGACAGCAACCGGATCATCCGGTCGAAGACGATCTCCAGCATCGGCAGGCGTTCGTACTGGACGACGCCCGAATCGACGATGGCGCGCACGCCCCCCGCGCCGGAGGCCGACAGCTCGCGCAGCGAGAAGCCGAGGACGCCGTCAATCTCCTCCTGGTTGAGGATGCGGTCGTTTCCGGCGAGTTCGGGGAGGTTGTCGCTCTCCCCGTCCTCGATCATCGTCGCCCATTCGGCGGCGACGTCGCTGGCGTTTCGGGTGGTGCCCTGCTCGGCGAGCGCCGCGCCCCATTCCTCGGCGAGCGACGCGTCGCCCCCGCCCTCGCCGTTCTGCTCCAGCAGCGCGGCGGACCAGTCGTCCTCCTCCAGGGTCGGATCGTCGGGTTCCATGATGCTTACGACAATCCGCTACTGGATGATCACGTCCTTGAAGAGCACCGCCTCGACCCGGGCGGGGTGCAGCGCGATGTTGACCCGCCGCAGCAGCTCTTCGCGCAGCCGGTAGAGCCCGGCCGACCCGGCGAGGTCGCTCGCGCGCAGCTCGCGCATGTAGACCTGCAGCGAATCCTCCACCCGGGGCATCAGCGGCTTCACCTCGGCCTCGACCTTGGCGTCGCGCAGTTCGAGCGCGATGCGCAGCTTGGCGAAGCGCGCCTTGTCCTGGCCGAGCTCGGGGGTGAGGTTGAGGACCATCTCGCGCACGTCGAGGAAGACGGCGGTCTTGCGGACATCCGCGGGCTGGGCGGCCTGTTCCGCCTCGGCATGGGCTGCGGCCCGCTTCTTCATCATGACGAACCCGCCGCCCCCGCCGACCGCCAGGAGTGCCGCGGCGGCGATGATGACGAGCTTCTTCTTACTTTTCGGGGCTTCCGCCTCGCCGCCCTCGCCTTCGGCGGGCGCCTTCTTCGGCTTCTTGGCCATGACGCGTCTTCCGAGCTCCGACCCGGAAACCGCGGGTTGTGCGGGGTCCGGCCCAAGCTCAGGTATTCGCCCGTACGGTTAATGGCGGGTTAAGCCGGCAATTCCTGCCGGGCGATGTTTGCCGGGAGGCGCGTTCCTGCCACACCCGGCCGGCAAGCGCCCTACCCGCAAATCCTTGATCTGGCGAGAGGAACGGCGACGGCACGGCTTGGCACGCCGGATGCGGGTAACGTTAACGGCGCCCCTCGCGCCGATCCGGATCCAAGCGATGCAGAACGCTCTCTTCGTCGGTGTCTCGAGCCAAGTTGCGCTCCAGCGCGAGCTCGACGTGATCGCCAACAACATGGCGAACGTCTCGACCACCGGTTTCAAGGCGCGCAACACCCGCTTCCAGGAATACCTGATGCCGGTGGCGAGCGCGGATTCCTTCAAGACCTCGGACCGGCGCCTCTCCTACGTGATCGACCAGGGCACGACCCTCGATCTCGGCCAGGGGCCGATCGAGCAGACGGGAAACCCGCTCCACGTGGCGGTGCGGGGCGACGCCTTCCTCACGGTGCAGACGCCGCAGGGGCCGCGCTACACCCGCAACGGCGCCTTCGAGTTCGACGCCCAGGGCAACCTCGTCACGAGCGACGGCTACGCGGTGCAGGGCGAGGCCGGCCCGATCGCGATCGGGCCTCAGGAGACGGGCGTGCAGATCGGCCCGGACGGCACGGTCTCCACCAATCTCGGCATCCGGGGCCGCATCCGCCTCGTCACCTTCGCGAACCGGCAGCGCCTGCAGAACGAGGGCGCGAACCTCTATTCCTCGGCCGACCAGCCCCAGCCCGCCGGGATCGCGGGCCGCCTCGAATCCGGGGCGCTGGAGCGCTCCAACGTCAAGCCGGTCATCGAGATGACCCGGCTCATGGACGTCAACCGCAGCTACGCGATGGTCTCCAGCGTGATCTCGCGCCTCGACGACCTGCGGGGCACGGCGATCCGCCGCCTCGCCGACGTCGCCTGAACCCGGAGTAGGCCCCCATGCGCGCCCTCTACGCCGCCGCCACCGGAATGGCGGCCCAGGAACTCAACGTCCAGGTCATCTCCAACAACATCGCGAACCTGCGCACGACGGGCTACAAGCGGCAGGCCCCGCATTTCCAGGACCTGCTCTACCAGAACCTGCGCCGCTCCGGCTCCTCCACCTCGGACCAGAACACGCAGCTCCCGGCGGGCCTCGCCCTCGGCTCCGGCGTGAAGACGGTCTCGACGGCCCGGATCATGTCGCAGGGCACGCTGACCTCGACCGAGAAGGATTACGACGTCGCGGTCCGCGGTGAGGGCTATTTCCGGGTGACCATGCCGGACGGGCGCACGGCCTACACCCGCGACGGCTCGTTCGACCTGTCGGCCCAGGGCCAGCTCGTGACCCGCGACGGCTACCTCGTCGATCCCGGCGTCACCGTGCCGAACACCGCGACCTCGGTGCAGATCAGCGCCACCGGCGCCGTGCAGGCGACGCTGCCCGGCCAGACCGCGCCGCAGGCGCTCGGCCAGTTCCAGCTCTCGCGCTTCGTCAACAAGGTCGGCCTCGAATCGATCGGCGACAACCTGTTCGTCGAGACCGCGGCCTCGGGGCCGGCGATCAACGGGCTGCCGGGCTCGGAGGGCTTCGGCAACCTGCAGCAGGCCTATCTCGAGGAGGCGAACGTCAACGCCGTCACCGAGATCTCGTCCCTGATCGCGGCCCAGCGCGCCTACGAGATGAACTCGAAGGTCGTCACCGCCGCCGACCAGATGCTCTCCACCACCTCCCAGATGTTCCGCAGCTAGCAGGACGCCTGAGCGCGATGACCGTGTTCCCCGAATCCCTCGCTTCCGACCCGACCGACGCGATCCCGCCGCTCGAGGAGCGGCCGCCGCTCTGCGCCGCCCGCCTCACCGTCGGGGTGCTGGGGCGCCTCACAGGCATGCTGCTGACGCTGCTCGCGATCGGCTATTTCACCCTGCCGGCCTTCGCGGCGGAGACGCTGCGCCTGCGCGGCGACGTCACCGCCCGCGGCGACGTGCTGAGCCTCGGCGACCTCGTCGAGGGGGCCGGCACCGAGATGGCCGGCAAGCCCCTGTTCCGCGCGCCGGCCCTGGGCGCCACCGGGACGATCCAGACCCGCCGCATCCTCGATGCGGTCGCGGGCCTCGGGCTCGGCCCGGTCGAGACCGGCGGCCGGGTGCAGGTCGCGATTCAGCGGGCGGCGCGCCGGGTCGGGGCGCCGGAGATCGAGGCCGCCCTGAAGCGGACCCTGGAGAGCGGCCACGGGCTCGATCCGCGCGTGATCAGCATCCGCCTCGACGGCGAGGCGCCGGTGCTGCTCGCCCCCGTCGACCTGAACGGGGCCGCGACCGCCCTCGACGTGGTCTACGAGCCCCGCTCGCGCCGGGTGACGGGCCTGATCAGCCTCGGCGAGCGGCAGGCTTCCCTGCGCGTGTCCGGCCTCGTCGTCGAGATGCGCGAGGTCGCCATCCTCGCCCGCGCGATCAGGAACGGGGAGCCGGTCACCGCCGCCGACGTGACGCTGGAGCGCCGCCCGCGCGAGAGCACGCCCGTCGACGCCCAGGCGAACCTCGCCGCCATCGCCGGCGAGGTCGCCCAGCGCGCGCTCGGCGCCGGCACCCTCCTGCGCGTCGGCGACACCGCGCCGCCCGAACTCGTCGCCCGCGGCGAGGCGGTCTCCATCGTCTACGAGACGCCGGGCGTGAGCCTGACGATGCGGGGACAGGCGAACGAGGCCGGCCGCCTCGGCGCGACCGTCACCGTCCTCAACGTCGCCTCGAAGAAAGTCCTCCAGGCCGTGGTCGTCGGGCCCGCCCGCGTCTCGGTCGGCCCCGCCGCCCCGCAGCGCCAGGCGAGCGCGGCCCTGCCCGCCCCGATCCGCTGAGCGACCCCTCTCCACGAGTGAAGCGTCCGATGCCCTGCCTCAACCGCCCGATCGCCCTCGCCGCCCTCGTCGCCCTCACGGGCGGCCTCGGCGCCTGCAACACGGCCGACCGCCTGTCCCAGGTCGGCGAGCGGCCCGCCCTGTCGGCGATCGAGGATCCGACCGCCCAGGCCGGCTACAAGCCGGTGCGGCTGCCGATGCCTGAGCTCCAGCCCGTCTCCTACGCGCCGAACTCGCTCTGGCGCACGGGCTCGCGGGCCTTCTTCAAGGATCAGCGCGCGGCGCGGATCGGCGACCTCGTCACGGTGAAGGTCAACGTCACCGACAAGGCGAACCTGAACAACGAGACGAAGCGCTCGCGCTCGAACACCGAGGGCTTCGGCCTACCGAACGCCTTCGGCCTGGAGAACGACGCGAAGGCGGCCGGCATCGCCGCGGACAAGCTCGTCAACGCCACGTCCACCAGCGCCAGCGACGGCGCCGGCTCCGTCCAGCGGGCCGAGCAGGTGACGACGAATATCGCGGCCATCGTCACGCAGGTCCTGCCGAACGGAAACCTCGTGGTCGAGGGCAAGCAGGAGATCCGCGTGAACTTCGAGGTCCGCGAGCTGATCGTGGCGGGCGTGGTGCGGCCGGAGGACATCGAGTCGGACAACACGATCGACTCGGCCAAGATCGCCCAGGCCCGGATCGCCTATGGCGGCCGCGGCCAGATCTCGGATGTCCAGCAGCCGCGCTACGGCCAGCAGATCGTCGATATCCTGCTGCCCTTCTGAGCGCCCTCTCAGTGCTCCGTGCCGGGCCTGTTCGGGCGCGGCGCGGCACCGTGCTGCTCGGTGAAGGCGGAGCGCTGCGGGTCCTTCTTCGACGCCGCCACCCGCGCGCGCTGCCACAGCGCGACACCGATGACGATCGCGAGTGTCGCCACGGCGAGCACGATGATCAGCAGGTTGTTGTCCATCTCGACGTCCTCAGTGGAGGTTTCTGCGTCGAAAATGGACGGCTGAGCGCAAAGTTCCGGCGCTCTATTTCCGAGACTTTGATCCTGAACCGAAGAGTTGCACCGCAACTAGGATCAAAAACTCAGCGATACTGTCCACCCGGCTCGCCTCGGCGGCAGCCGCGCGGAGGCGTGGGCGGGCTATGTAAGACCGCTCAATCGTCGCGATAGACCCGCTCGCGCCGCTCGTGCCGCTCCTGAGCCTCCAGGGACAGGGTGGCAATCGGCCGCGCGTCGAGGCGCTTCAGCGAGATCGGCTCGCCCGTCTCCTCGCAATAGCCGTAGGAGCCGTCCTCGAGGCGGGCGAGCGCCGCGTCGATCTTGCCGGTCAGCTTGCGCTGCCGGTCCCGGGCGCGCAGCTCGATCGCCCGGTCGGTCTCCGAGGAGGCGCGGTCGGCGAGATCGGGATGGTTCTCGTTCTCGCTCTGGAGCGCGACCAGGGTGTCCTGCGCCTCGCGCAGGATATCGTTCTTCCAGCCGAGCAGCTTGCGCCGGAAGTACTCGCGCTGCCGCTCGTTCATGAAGGGCTCGTCGTCGGTCGGAACGTAGCCGTCCTCGAGCGTCACCTTCGCCATCGTCGCCCTCACACTTCCCGTATAGTCGGTCCGCAACGATAATTTTCGAGCCGTATAGTCGAGGTCCCCCGCCGCTACAACGGATGCCGACCCTTCCGCGGCATCGGAGGCGTGGATGCCGTGCACAATGCGGCAATCACGTCACGGTGAGAGGTTTCCGCACGAGGGGCTCAAGACCAGTCTCGGGGCGCCTCGGCCATCGGGCTAACCTTTGTTAAGGATCGGATCATCCAGTCTCGTGCGCCTCAGGCGGTCGCCGGCCGAGCGAGCTTGGCGAGCTCGACCGCCGCCCGGAGCTCGATCTCCGCCATCAGGCCGTCGAGTCGCGGGTCTCCGCTCGGGCCGGTCCGGTCCGCCAAGCGTCGGGCGACGACCTGCAATTCGTGCGCCGGCACGCGGCCCATAAGGATCGCGACCTTCAGCCGGTCGAGCCCGTCGAGGAGGTCGTGGCCGCGGCGCGCCAGACGGCGGCGGCGCTCGGAGGGAGGCTCGTCCCCGGCCTGCAGCATCAGGACGGCGTCGAGGCCGGCCAGCGTCGCGGCGGCCGCCGGAGCCTGCGCCGTGCCCGGCTCGGCCGCGCCGCCGAGGCTGAAGGCGCGGCCGCCCTCGCTCCGCCGACCCGCCGCGACGGAGGCCGGCCCCTGTGCGGCAAGGCGGGTGTCGACGCGCATGAGGTGAGCTCAATCCCGGGTTCTTCGGGCGCGGCGGCGCCTGAGGCGGAACACTCGTGCCGGGTTGGTTAACCGTCGGTAAACGACCCGGCAGAAGCTGCCGGCCCGGCAGGAGGCGCCGATGCGCAGGCGGCCTCGCGCGCCGGGGCTCCGAAAGAAATCTCGTTTCTTGTCAGAGTCTTACGCAAATCCCGGCTCTGGCATGGTCCTGGCAGGACGAGGAGCAGCTGCTCCCGCGATGCCCGGCATGACCCGCACCCTGAAGACGATCTGGCTCCTGGCGCTCGGCGCCCTCATCACCTGGACCGGGCCGGCCCTCGCCCTGTCGCGGGTGAAGGACCTCGCCTCGATCGAGGGCGTGCGCCAGAACCAGCTCGTCGGCTACGGCATCGTCGTCGGCCTCAACGGCACCGGCGACACGCTCAACAACATCCCCTTCACCAAGCAATCCCTGCAGGCGATGCTGGAGCGGCTCGGCGTGAACACCCGCGGCGCCACCATGCGCACGCAGAACCTCGCCGCCGTGATGGTGACGGCGAGCCTGCCGCCCTTCGCCGCGCAGGGGACCCGCATCGACGTGACCGTCTCCTCCCTCGGCGACGCCAAGTCGCTCCAGGGCGGCACCCTCCTCGTGACGCCGCTCCTCGGCGCGGACGGCGAGGTCTATGCCCTGGCGCAGGGGTCGGTGGCGATCGCCGGCTTCGCGGCCGAGGGCGAGGCCGCCAAGATCACCCGCGGCGTGCCGACGAACGGGCGCATCTCGAACGGCGCCAACATCGAGCGCGAGATCGCGTTCCGGCTGAACGACGCGCGCTCCCTGCGCCTCTCGCTGCGCAACCCCGATTTCACGACCTCGAAGCGGATCGCGGCCGCGATCAACGACTTCATGGGCGCGGACACGGCCGAGCCGACGGACCCCGCCACCGTCACCATCCAGATCCCGCCGCGCTACCAGGGCAACATGATCCGCCTCGTGACCGAGGTGGAGCAGCTCAAGGTGGAGCCCGACCAGACCGCCAAGGTCGTCGTGGACGAGCGCTCGGGCATCATCGTGATGGGCCGCGACGTGCGCGTTTCCACAGTGGCGATCGCGCAGGGAAACCTCACCGTCACGATCACCGAGCAGCCGCAGGTCAGCCAGCCGAACCCGCTCTCGAACGGCGAGACCGTCGTGGTGCCCCGCAGCGCCGTGAAGGTCGATACCGGCGACGGCAACAAGCTCGCCCTCGTGAAGGAGGGCGTGACGCTGCGCGAACTCGTCGACGGGCTCAACGCCCTCGGCGTCGGCCCGCGCGACCTCATCTCGATCCTGCAGGCCATCAAGGCCGCGGGCGCCCTCCAGGCCGACATCGACCTGATGTGATGGCCCCCTCCTCTCCCCTTCCCTCCGCGAGGTGAAACGATGCTCCCGCTCGCAACCTTCGCCGCCACGGCGGCCATCGGAGTCGGCAAGTCGATCGCCGGCTCCATCGCCGCGGCGGCCTCGAAGCCCGACGCCTCGGCCGCGACCGAGGCCGCCAAGACCAAGGCCCGCAAGACCGCGACCGAGTTCGAGTCGATGTTCCTCGAGCAATCCCTCGACCGCCTGACCCAGTCGGAGGGCACGGACGGGCCGCTCGGCGAGAACGGCACCGGCGGCGGCGTCTACCGCTCGATGCTCACCAAGGAATACGCCACGCAGGTCGTGAAATCGGGCGGCGTCGGCATCGCCGATCAGGTCTATCGCGAGATGATGCGTCTGCAGGAGGGCAACCGTGGCGCCTGATCGGGGAGCTCCGCTCCGCATCGCCGATCGCGCCGGGGCCGAGACCCTCGTCGCCGAGGTGATGGGGATCATGCAGGCCCTGGAGACCGTCCTCGGCGAGGAGAGTGCCCATGTGCGGGCCGGCCGCCTGCGCGAGGGGATCGGCCTCTCGGAGCGCAAGAGCGCGCTCGCGGCCGCGTATTTCCAGGGTGCCGAATCGGCGAAGCTGAACGCGGTCGCGCTCGCCCGCTTCGCGCCCCAGGGCGTCGAGAGCCTGAAGGCCGCCCATCGCCGCTTCGCGCAGGTCGTCGAGGCCAACCAGACGGTGCTGGCGACGGCCAAGACCGTGTCGGAGGGGCTCATCAAGTCGCTCGCCGACGAGATCGGCCGCGCCCGTGCGCCGAGCGTCTACGGCTCCCCGTCCACGAGCCCCTCCCCCTACGGGAGCGGCACGCGCAGCGGCCCGCTGGTCCTCTCGCGCAGCCTGTGACCCGGCCTCCGGCCGGTGGCCCGGCCGCCCTGCCGGATCAGGGCCGGCCGTGCCCCATGCGCACGAAGGCGCGCACCGGCCCGTACTCGGACTCGCTGCGGGTGTCGATCGCGAAGCGGCCCGCGGCCGAGGGCGCGACGCGGGCGCCCGCGCCGGTCCGCGCGTCGATTCCGGCGCCGACCCGGCCCGACAGGCGGAAGCAGGTCCGCGCGCCCTTCGCCCGGAAGAAGCCGGCGCCCTGCTCCGGGCAGGCCACGAGCCCGTCCGGCGCCTGGGCGCGGGCAAGGTCGCGCGCCGCGGCCTCGCTCCCGGCCCAGCATCCGGCCGCGATCAGGACAGCCACGACACGCCCCGTCATCCCTCGCCCTTCCCGCTGAGCCGAGCCACTCCCACCGACGCCCGCGCTCAGGACGGGCGGCGGGCGAGGTCGCGGTGGAGATCGTCGATATGGCCCTCGACCACGTCGAGGAAGGCGTCGAGTTCGGGAGCGCGAAGCCGGAGGCGCGCGAGGTCGCGCAGGAGGATGTCGAGCGCGACGACCTTGTCGGCGCGGTCGTGAAAATTCGAGACGTAGGCGTCCACGGCGGCCTCGGCCTGCAGGATCGCGCCGGACGGTGCCTCGCCGGCGAACCGGTTCAGGGCGCGTATCGACTGAGCAAGCTGTTCCATGACCGTCTCCCGCTGTTCCCGCGACGCCCTTTCCCCACCGTGAGCGACCTGCAGACGCCCTCAAGACGGCGACAATGTGGTCGCCTCGCGGATGGCGGCACGGTCCGGCACCCCGGCCCGGGCCGGGATTGCCTCACGACGGCGTGCGGGAGGACGGGATCAGAGGTAGTTCACGAGCGACAGCTTCGAGATCATCGAGGTGACCTGGTAGCTCGCCTGCAGGCGGTTCTGCACGGCGAGCAGCTTGGCCGCCACATCCTCCATCGACGCGCTCTCGACGCCCTCGAGGGAATCCTGGAGCGTCGCCCGGGTCGTGCGGTTGGTGTCCGCCGCGCTCGTCAGCGTGGCCGAGGCGAGGCTGTAATCGCTCGCGATCTCGGGCAGGCCGGGCGACGTCTTGGCGTTCGTGAGGATCTGGGACGTGCGGGAGGCGAGCGCCTGGAAGCGGTCGTTCGTCACGGCGCCGGCGGGATCGGCGAGGATCTCGACGGCGAGCGCCGCCATGCCCGCCAGCGCCTCCTGGAAGGCCGGCTCGTTCGCCCGCCCGCCGACCGACAGATCGCGGTTGGCGCCGATCCGCACGCTCGCCGTGTCGCGCGCCGCACCGCCCGAATCCTCGCCCTGGTACCAGATCACGGTCTTGTTCTGCGGCGACTGGCCGTAGACCGGGTTGCCGGCGCCGTCCGTCGTGATGCGCCGGGGCTCGAAGCCGGCGACCGGCGAGCCGGCGAAGAAATCCTTCGCCGCGCGAGTGGTCGAGCTCGCCGAGAGCGGGCCCGCGGCGGCGTTCTGCAGCGCCGTATTCAGGGAGGTGTTCAGGTTCTGCGCGGTCGCCGTCGCGTCGGCGCCGATCACGAATTCGCCCGGCGTGCCCGTCGCGGGCGGCGCCTTGGCGGTCAGGGATACCGTCGTCGTGGTCCCGTCGTGAAGCTTGAGGCTGACCGTGACCGTGTCGCCGGGGTTCGGCTGGGCCGTCACCGCGATGCCGTAGGCCCCGGGCGAGCCGCCGCCGAAGCTCGCCGTGAGCGCGGGCGTGGCCGCGCTCTGGAAGCTCGCCACCTCCCCGTTCGGCCCGGCGAGCGCCTGCAGGGCGGTGCTCGCCGCGGCGGCGCTGCCGAAGAGCCCGAAACTATCCGTCGAGCCGGCCGGGACGGGGTCGCGGACGGTGAGGTCGAGGGTCTTCTGGCTGCCGTCGGCGAGGTTGACGACGACGCGGAAGCTCTCGCCGACCTGCGGGGCGCGGTTCAGCGTGGCCTGCGTCGGCGCGGCGGTCGAGGTCGGCGTCACCGAGATCGCGGTGCCGGTCGCGACCGGGGCCTTGGCGAAGCGGAAGCCGAAATTGGCGCGGCTCTCGCCGGTCGTGTCGGCGGGGTCCTCGCTGAGGGTGAGCGTCGTGCCGGTCGCCGTCAGCTTGAGGCGGCCGGTCTTGTCGGGCGCGCCGAGATCGGCCGCCTTCTGCTCCTGGACGAGGGTTGTCAGGCCGGCGAGCCCGTTCGCCGGATCGCCCTTCAGGATCACGTCGCTCGAGAGGACGGGCGGGGCGTCGGTGATCCGGCCGCCGAAGAGATACTGGCCGGCCGATTGCTGGTTCAGGGCGTCGAGGGCGCCGTCGAGGCTGGTGCGGGCGAGCTGCGCGTTCGTGGTGGCGCTCGCCGCGCCCAGGATGTTGTTGCTCAGGCCGGTGGTGAGGGTCGTCGAGAGCTTGATGACCTGGCTGACGCTCGCGCTCGCGAGCGCGACGCGCGTCTTCGCGCTGTCGATGGCCGCGTCGTAGCCGTCGAGGGCGCTCAGGGTGGCGTGCGCGCCGAGGCTCGTCACCCGGCCGGAGCCGAGGCCGCCATAGGTCTCCGCGGTGCGACCCGTCGAGAGCTGCGTCGAGAGCGTGTCGAGCTGGCTCTTCAGGTTGAGGATGCCCTGCGTGTTGCGGTTCGTGACGTAGCTGCCGGCCGCGAAGGAGGAGATCGTCGTCATGGCTGCCCTCAGATCCGCAGGAGGGTGTCGAGCATGTCGCGGGCGGCCGTGAGCACGCGGGCATTGGCGGTGTAGGCGGTCTGCAACTCGATCAGGCGCGACATCTCCTCGTCGATGTTCACGCCCGCGCTCGACGAGAAGCGCCCCTGCGCCGTCGCCAGCGCCACGCCCTGGCCCTCGTCGAGGTTCCGGGCGTTGACCGAGGCCGCGCCCTGCGCCGCGATGATGTCCTGCGTGAATCCGACCACGCTGGCGCTGTGCGGCGCGTCGATGCCGCCGATCCCGCTCGCCGCCGAGAAGGTCTGCTTGGCGCTCGTCAGGGCGTCGTAGAGGAAGAGCGGCCGCATCGTGTCGGGGGAGGTGCTGGTGGCGCTCCCCGCGAAGAGGCTCGCCGTGTTGTTGGCGACCGCCGGGTTCACCGCGAGGCGCTGCGCGAGGCCGGTGAGCTGCGATCCGGCATCGAAGGAGCCCGTGACGAGGCTGCTCGTCCCGTCGACGAAGAGAGGGATGTAGGGGAATCCGGAGCTCACGTCGCTCGCCGAGGCGGGCTTCGTGATCCCCGCGCTCGCCGACGCGACCTGCCACGTGCCGGGGCTCTCGAAGCGCACCCTCCCGCCCGAGACGCCGGTGGCGGTGATGTCGAGGGCCGGGCTGACGCGGCCGGAGAGCGCGCTGAGCGCCGTCTGAAGGGAGGCGCCGTAGGTCGACGGCCCGCCCGAGATGTCGAAGGTCTGCACGAGGGCCGTCGGGTCGGCCGTCTGGGCCGGGTCGACGTTCGGCGTCCCGACGCCGGACGCGATCAGGATGACGTTGCGCACCACGCCGTTCTGCTGGATCGGCACCGTGACCGTGTTGCCCGGCTTGATCCCGGTGAGGTCGAGATCCGCCTGGGCGGGCGTCACCCCGGCGCTCGCGGTCGCGGAGACCGTCTGGTCGGTGAGCGCGCGGGCGAGCCCGCCTGCGAGGTCGTCGAGCTGGCGCTGGGCCTGCGGCAGGATCGTGTCGCGCAGCTCGAACTCGGCGGCGAGGGTGCCGGAGCGCAGGGTGCCCGGCTCGCCGAGATCGATCACCGCGCCGCCCGGCGTCGTGGCCGTGATCGTGCCGACGCCCCGCTTGCTCGGATCGCTCGCGTAGGCGGCCTTCGCGTCGAGCGTGCCGCGCCCGTCGAAGGTCAGCGTCGCGGAAAGGCCACGGTCCACGAGGGTGACGCCGGAGGTCGTGAGCACGCTCACCGTCCCGTCCCGCTGCGCCACGGTCTTCACGTCGAAGTAGCTGGAGAGCTGCGTGATCTGCTGGTCGCGCTGGTCGAGGATCGCGGCGCGGGTCGCGTCGTCCGAGGTGCTCGTGGCCTTGATGTTGAGGTCGGCGATCGAGGAGAGGAGGTCGCTGGCCGCGCGCGTCTCGGTCCCGAGCCGGCTCTCGACGCCGCTGCGCAGCTCCTGGACGCTGTTGGCGATGCTGCCGATCTGGCCCGCGAGCGTCGCGGCCGTCTGCACCACGGTGGTGCGGGCGGCGGTGGAGTTGGTGTTGGCGGCGAGCGTCTGCAGCGCCTGCGTGAAGGTGTTGAGGATGCCGTCCAGCGCCGTCGAGGATCCGGGCGTGCCGTAGAGCTTGTCCATCTGCGAGATCACGTCGGCCTTGACCGAGGTGTAGGCGGCGCCCGCCGTCTCGAGGCGGAGCTGCTTCAGCGCCGCCTCGTCGAAGGTGCGCGCCACCGTGCCGACCGCGACGCCGTTGTTGCCCGCCCCCATCGAGACGGGCGTGAGCGTGCGGCGGACATAGCCCGCCGTGCCGGCATTGGCGACGTTCTGCGAGACGATGCCGATCGCCGCCTGCATGGCCTGCAGGCCGGCGGTCGCGGTGCCGAGGGCGTTCACCGACATGTCACACCTCCCGGCCGGGCGCGCTCAGGGCTTCGCGGCACGCCACCGTCAGCGGATCACGTTGAGCAGATCGGACATCATCTGCTGCGCGGTCGACATGACGCGCGTGTTCGCAGAGTAGGCTTGCTGGGTTACGATCATCTTAGAGAATTCACCCGCAATATCGGTGTTCGACTGCTCGACGTTGCCGCCGACCACGGTCGAACCCTGCAGGCCGGTCAGCGGCACGCCGGAATCGATCGTCTGCAGGTAGTTCCCCTCCGAATCGGGCTTCAGGCCGTCCGGGTTGACGAAGCGGACGAGGCCGACCGTCGCGATGGGCAGGGCCGAGCCGTTCGAGTAATTGCCGACGATCTTGCCGTCGGCCGTCACCGCGACGCTGTTGAGGTCGCCCTTGGTGTAGCCGTTCTGCGAGAGCGTGTTGGTGCTCGTCTTGCCGGTCGCGTCCGAGTACTCGGTCAACCCGTTCTTGCCGATGTTCACGACCACGTTGCCGAGGCTCGTGTTGTCGACGGTCAGGTTCGCGATCGTCACCTTGGCGGGCATGGTCGAGACCGCCTGGCCCGCGAGATCGAAGCCGAAGCCGGTGCCCGCATTGGTCCAGGCGGTGCTGGCGCCCGTGCCGCTGCTCGTGTTCGCGTAGTAGAGGTTCCAGACCGCGGGCTGCGCGGCCGTGGCATCGGTGAGCTTCGCCCAGCGGGTCGTCAGGGAGAGCGGGGCGCCGCTCTCGGTGTAGACCGTGAGCGAGGGGCCGGCGATGCTGTTCGAGATGAAGTCCGGCGCGTTCGCGGCCGGGATCTGGAGGCCGTCGGTGCGCGAGCCGTCCGTCGCCATCACGACCGGGGCGGGCGTGATGCTGGCGGGCGGGGTGTAGAGAGCGGAGCCGGTGGTCGGCGAGTTCGCGGTGATCGGCGTCTTCGGCAGGTTGGCCGTGTAGGTCACCTCCGTGGTCGGCCGGGCGGGGAGCGTCGCGTTCGAGACCTTGACCGGGCCGGTCGTCGTCACCTGCCCCGTCACCGGGTCGAGATTCTCGCCCTGGAGGTAGCCGCCGGCGCCGTTGACGAGGTAGCCGTCCTTGTCGACCGTGAAGTCGCCGCGCCGCGTGTAGAGGCTCGTGCCGGCAAAGCTCGGCTGGCCGTTGGCGTCGCCGACCTTCTTCTGCACCACGAAGAAGCCGTCGCCGTTGATCGCCATGTTGGTGCTGACGTTGGTGGCGGTGATGTTGCCCTGGAGCGTGTTCGTGAGCTGCGCCTGGGCGAGCACGGTCCCCGCCACCTCGTGCTTCGGGGTCTGCTCGGCGATGAGGTCCACGAAGCTCGTGTCGATGCGCTTGTAGCCCGTCGTCTGCGAGTTCGCGATGTTCCCAGAGATGTTGCCGATGGCGTAGGACTGCGCCTTCAGTCCGGTGACCGCCGTCTGCAGCGCGGTGAAGATATCCATGGCTTGGTGTTCCGGCCTGAACGCGATGGGCGCCGCGACAAGGAGCGGCCCGCAATCCCAGGCCCCGCAACCGGCGTGCCAGCCCTAACCCCTTGAAAACACGAGGCTCAGGGCTCGGCACCGGCAAAAACGCCGGGGCGCCGCTTCCGCCCCCCGGCAGCTTTTGCCGGGTTTGCCGCAGGGCGCCGCGCGCGTTTACGCACCGTTATTTCCGGGCCGACTAAGATGCTCCCGATCGACGGCGGACAAATGCAGTTATGCGCGCGAAGCGGACGAGCCTCGTCCATCTCATCTATTTCTCCCGTCTGAACCTGTCCTCGGACCCGCAGCTGCGCGCGAGCCAGCTCGGCGACATCACGCGACAGGCCCAGAAGAAGAACGAGTTCGCCGTGATCACGAGCTTCCTGATCATCGAGCAGAACTTCGCGGCCCAGGTGATCGAGGGCGAGCGCATGTCCATCCAGGAGACCTTCAACCGGATCGCCGAGGACCAGCGGCACCGCGACGTGCAGATCTGCGAGTGGCGCGAGATCGCCAAGCGCGAATTCGTGCATTCTTTCAAGACGGGCATCCGCAATTCCGCGACGGAGACCCTGTTCAACAAGGCCAGCCTGCTGCCGCAGCTCCAGCGCGGCACGCCGAAGGCGGGCGTGATCCACAGCCTCGCGATCGGCCTTCAGGCCGACGCCATGTCCAAGCAGGGCATCGACCACCTCTTCATCTGACGCCGACGCCCGGACACGAGCCGACACACGCCATGAGCGACACGCCCCCGATCCTCGTCGTCGACGACCAGGAAAAGCTCCTGAAGCTCGTCATCATGCTGATGAACCGCCTCGGCTTCCCCGAGGTCGAGGGCGTCACGAGCGGCCCGGACGCGCTGGCGCTGATGCGCGAGCGCCGCTTCGCGCTCGTGATCTCGGATCTCGACATGGAGCCGATGGACGGGATCGCGCTGCTGCGCGAGATCCGTGGCGACGACGCCCTGATGAACACGCCCTTCATCCTGACCGAGTCGTCGTTCGACTTCGAGGACATCAACGTCGCCCATCAGGCGGGGGCGGACGCCTTCATCCTCAAGCCGTTCGACATGTCGGTCCTGAAGAGCAAGCTGAAGCAGGTGCTCAACCGCAAGCCGCGCCGCCGCGAGGCGCCGCTCGCGACGGAATCGACGCTGAGCGTCGACTTCCCCATGCTCGGCAAGTTCTGAGGGCTCACGCCGCCCGCTTCTGGTAGTCCTTCACGTCCGTGAAGCGGATCTTCTCCCAGCGCTCCTCCTCGTAGCGCAGCGAGAAGGCGGTCGTGGCCATGAAGACCGGCGCCCCGTCGAGGTCGCTCGCCATCGAGGAGCCGTGCGCGCCGATGAACCGGTCGAGCTCCGCCTCGGTGTCGGAGGCGATCCAGCGGCAGACCGTGAAGCGCGTGGCGTCGTAATCGACCGGCAGGCCGTACTCCGCCTGGAGGCGCTCCTTCAGCACGTCGAGCTGCAGCGCGCCGACGACGCCGACGATAGCCTGCGCGCCGTCATGCGGCAGGAAGACCTGCACGACGCCCTCCTCGCCCATCTGCTGCAGGGCCTCGCGCAGCTTCTTCGCCTTCATGGCGTCGGTGAGCTTCACGCGGCGCAGGATCTCGGGCGCGAAGCTCGGCACCCCGCGGAAGAGCAGGTCCTCGCCCTCGGTGAGCGTGTCGCCGATGCGCAGGGTGCCGTGGTTGGGGATGCCGACGACGTCGCCCGCGAACGCCTCGTCGGCGATGGCGCGGTCCTGCGCGAAGAAGAATTGCGGCGCCGAGAGCGAGATCGGCTTGCCCGTGCGCACGAGCCGCGCCTTCATGCCCCGGTTCAGCTTCCCCGAGCAGACCCGCATGAAGGCGATCCGGTCCCGGTGGTTCGGGTCCATGTTCGCCTGGATCTTGAAGACGAAGCCGGTCATGCGCGCCTCGGTCGGCTCGACGAGGCGCTTGTCGGCGTCCTGGCCCCGCGGGGGCGGCGCGAAGCGGGCGAGCCCGTCGATGAGGTCGCGCACGCCGAAATTGCGCAGCGCCGAGCCGAAGAAGACGGGCGTGAGATGCCCCTCGCGGAAGGCCGCGAGGTCGAAGGCCTTGAGGCCGCCCTCGGCGAGCTCCGCCTCCTCGCGCCAGCCGGCCGCCTCGCCCTGTTCCGTCAGGAGCTGGTCGAAGAGCGGGTCGTCGAGGCCCGACACGGGCACCATCCCGGCATCGTCCGCGGCGTCGAGGCGGCGCACCCGGTTCGAGCCGAGCTCGTAGGTGCCCGCGAAGCTGCGGCCGCGGCCGATCGGCCAGGTCACGGGCGCCACGTCGAGGGCGAGCGTCTTCTCGATCTCGTCGAGGAGGTCGAACGGGTCGCGCGCCTCGCGGTCGAGCTTGTTCACGAAGGTGACGATCGGGATGTCGCGCAGGCGGCAGACCTCGAAGAGCTTGCGCGTGCGCGCCTCGATGCCCTTGGCCGCATCGATCACCATCACGGCCGAATCGACCGCCGTCAGCGTCCGGTAGGTGTCCTCCGAGAAATCCTCGTGGCCCGGCGTGTCGAGCAGGTTGAAGACGCAATCGCCGTACTCGAAGGTCATCACCGAGGTGACGACCGAGATGCCGCGCTCCTTCTCGATGCCCATCCAATCGGAGCGGGTCGAGACGCGGTTGCGCTTGGCCTTCACCTCGCCGGCGAGCTGGATGGCGCCCCCGAAGAGCAGCAGCTTCTCGGTGAGCGTGGTCTTGCCCGCATCCGGGTGCGAGATGATCGCGAAGGTGCGGCGGCGCGCCACCGGGTCGGCGGGAGCCTTGGGCTCCGCCTTGGCGTCGCTCGGGTTCTGCGTCTGCATCAGCATGGCGGACAAAGGCTCTCGCGCCCCGCGCGGGGCGTTCGTCTTCTCGGGCCGAGGGGGATCGAGACCTCGCGCGCCCCGCCGAGGCCGGGCGCCGACAGGCGCTATGTATGGGCATCGCGCCCGATTGGCAAAGGCGCCGCGCCCTCAGCCGCGACCGATATAGGGCATCTTGGTCGCGACGACCGTCATGAACTGGACGTTCGCCGAGAGCGGCAGCCCCGCCATGTAGACGACGGCGTCGGCCACGTGCGCCGCGTCCATCACGGGCTCGGGCCGCATCGAGCCGTCCGCCTGCCGGGCCCCGTCCGCGAAGGCCCGCGTCATGTCCGTCTCGGCGTTGCCGACGTCGATCTGGCCGCAGGCGATGTCGAAGGGCCGCCCGTCGAGGGAGGTGGCGCGGGTGAGGCCGGTGATGGCGTGCTTGGTGGCCGCGTAGGGCGCCGAGTTCGGCCGGGGCACCTGCGCGGCGATCGACCCGTTGTTGATGATGCGGCCGCCGCGCGGGTCCTGTGCCTTCATCATCCGGAAGGCCGCGCGCGTGCAGAGGAAGGCGCCGGTGAGGTTGGTGTCGACGCTCGCCCGCCAATCCTCCAGGCTCACCGCGTCGACGCTGACCGCCGGGGTGAACACGCCCGCATTGTTGAACAGGACGTCGAGCCGCCCGAAGGCCCGCCCCGTCTCCGCGAAGAGACGGTCCACGGAATCGGGGTCGGTCACGTCCGTCTCCACGGGCAGCGCGTCGGCGCCGATCTCGCCCGCGAGGCTCCGCAGCGGCTCCGCCCGCCGCCCGGCCAGCGCCAGCGCGTAGCCGGCCCGTCCGAGGCCGAGCGCCACCGCCCGGCCGATGCCGGACCCCGCCCCCGTCACGATCGCGACCTTCCTGCCCATCGTCTCTCTCCCGCCACGCGTTCTCCCGCCACGCGTTCCCGCGCGCAACCCTGTTGCCTCGGGAAGCGCCGCCGTCTAGACAGCGCTGGCCTCGGTGGGGCGTCGCCAAGTGGTAAGGCAGCGGTTTTTGGTACCGCCATTCCCAGGTTCGAATCCTGGCGCCCCAGCCAATCTCCCCGTCGTCTCGCCGCCCCTCAGCCGGCAGCCTCGCGCAACGCTCCGCGCCGACGGAACTCGACCCATCGATATCCGCGGCCCCGCATCGCCGCCAATACGCAGGCGCCCCGGCCCGGAACGGGCGCGGGTGGCATCGAATACGCTCGCCGCTGCACAGGGACCGTAGCAGAGACGTAACGACAACTATCGGTTGAGCTTGCGCAGCGTGCTACACGTACGTACCAGCAGGGGGTTCCGCAGCTCCGGCAGGGCCGACGATACGCTTCTCCCGCCGCGTTGGATGCCCGACCCGCGGAGAGCCTCGCTCAGACCCCTGCCAGCGCCGCGGACCCTCGTCGTCCGTAGGTGTGCCCATGTCGCCGTTGCCCTCGCAGCTCGAGCCGAAGCTTCTCCTGAAGAGCCTGAGGGCCTTCCGAAAAGGGGATTTCTCGGTCCGTCTGCCGCTGGATCTCACCGGAATCGACGGCGAGATCGCCGAGGCGTTCAACGACATCGTCGAGTTGAACCAGGGCCTCGCCCGCGAGCTCGACCGCGTGGCGCGGACGGTCGGCAAGGACGGGCGGATCGGCGAGCGGGGCAAGCTCCCCGCCGCGACCGGCGGCTGGGTCGAGTGCGTCGATTCGGTCAACTCGATGATCGGCGACCTCGTCCAGCCGACCACCGAGGTCGCGCGCGTGATCGGCGCGGTCGCCAAGGGCGATCTCGGCCAGACCATGCAGATCGAGATCGAGGGCCGCCCGCTGCGGGGCGAGTTCCTGCGGATCGGCAAGGTGGTCAACACCATGGTCGATCAGCTCAATTCCTTCGCCTCCGAGGTGACCCGCGTCGCCCGCGAGGTGGGCTCCGAGGGCAAGCTCGGCGGGCAGGCCGAGGTGAAGGGCGTCGGCGGCACCTGGAAGGACCTCACCGACAACGTGAACCTGATGGCGGCCAACCTCACGGGGCAGGTCCGCAACATCGCCGAGGTCACGACGGCGGTGGCCAACGGCGACCTCTCGAAGAAGATCACCGTCGACGTGAAGGGCGAGATCCTCGACCTCAAATCAACCTTCAACACGATGGTCGATCAGCTCAACTCCTTCGCCTCCGAGGTGACCCGCGTCGCCAAGGAAGTGGGCACGGAAGGAAAGCTCGGCGGTCAGGCCCAGGTGAAGGGCGTCGGCGGCGTCTGGAAAGACCTCACCGACAACGTGAACATGATGGCGGAGAACCTCACGGGTCAGGTCCGCAACATCGCCGAGGTGACGACGGCGGTGGCGCGCGGCGACCTCTCGAAGAAGATCACCGTCGACGTGAAGGGCGAGATCCTGGCCCTGAAGCTCACCATCAACACGATGGTGGACCAGCTCAACTCCTTCGCCTCCGAGGTGACCCGCGTCGCCCGCGAGGTCGGCACGGAAGGAAAGCTCGGCGGTCAGGCCCAGGTCGAGGGCGTCGGCGGCACCTGGAAGGACCTCACCGACAACGTGAACATGATGGCGGCCAACCTCACGGGTCAGGTCCGCAACATCGCCGACGTGACCACCGCGGTGGCGAACGGCGATCTCTCGAAGAAGATCACTGTCGACGTGAAGGGCGAGATCCTCGAACTCAAGAACACCATCAACACGATGGTGGACCAGCTGAACTCCTTCGCCTCCGAGGTGACGCGCGTGGCCCGCGAGGTGGGCTCGGAGGGCAAGCTCGGCGGTCAGGCGCAGGTGAAGGGGGTAGCCGGAACCTGGGCCGACCTCACCGACAACGTGAACCTGATGGCGGCGAACCTCACAGGGCAGGTCCGCAACATCGCCGACGTGACCACGGCTGTGGCCAACGGCGATCTCTCGAAGAAGATCACCGTCGACGTGAAGGGCGAGATCCTCGAACTCAAGAACACCATCAACACGATGGTGGACCAGCTGAACTCCTTCGCCTCGGAAGTGACCCGCGTCGCCAAGGAGGTGGGCTCGGAGGGCAAGCTCGGCGGTCAGGCGCGGGTGGAGGGGGTGGCCGGAACCTGGGCCGACCTCACCAACAACGTGAACCTGATGGCGGCGAACCTCACAGGCCAGGTCCGCAACATCGCCGACGTGACCACCGCCGTGGCGAACGGCGACCTGTCGAAGAAGATCACCGTCGATGTGCGGGGCGAGATCCTGGAGCTGAAATCGACCATCAACACCATGGTCGATCAGCTGAATTCCTTCGCCTCCGAGGTGACGCGCGTCGCCCGCGAGGTGGGCACGGAAGGAAAGCTCGGCGGTCAGGCCGAGGTGAAGGGCGTCGGCGGCGTCTGGAAGGGGCTGACCGACAACGTGAACATGATGGCGGCCAACCTCACCGGTCAGGTCCGCAACATCGCCGAGGTCACGACGGCGGTGGCGAACGGCGATCTGTCCAAGAAGATCACCGTGGCCGTCGAGGGCGAGATCCTGGAGCTGAAATCGACCATCAACACCATGGTCGATCAGCTGAATTCGTTCGCGTCCGAGGTGACGCGCGTCGCCCGCGAGGTGGGCATCGAGGGCAAGCTCGGCGGTCAGGCCCAGGTGCGCGGCGTCGGCGGCACGTGGAAGGACCTCACCGACAACGTGAACATGATGGCGGCCAACCTCACGGGACAGGTCCGCAACATCGCCGAGGTCACGACGGCGGTCGCCAACGGCGACCTGTCGAAGAAGATCACCGTCGACGTGCGCGGCGAGATCCTGGAGCTGAAATCGACCATCAACACCATGGTGGATCAGCTGAATTCGTTCGCCTCCGAGGTGACGCGCGTCGCCCGCGAGGTGGGCACGGAAGGAAAGCTCGGCGGCCAGGCCCAGGTGAAGGGCGTCGGCGGCACGTGGAAGGACCTCACCGACAACGTGAACATGATGGCGGCGAACCTCACGGGGCAGGTGCGCGGCATCGCCAGCGTCGTGACGGCGGTCGCCCAGGGCGACCTCAAGCGCAAGCTCTCGGTCGACGCCAAGGGCGAGATCGCGGCCCTCGCCAACACCGTCAACGAGATGATCGAGACGCTGGCCACCTTCGCCGATCAGGTGACGAACGTCGCCCGCGAGGTGGGCGTCGAGGGCAAGCTCGGCGGCCAGGCGCGGGTGCCGGGCGCCGCCGGCCTCTGGCGCGACCTCACCGACAACGTGAACCAGCTCGCGGCGAACCTCACCACGCAGGTGCGCGCCATCGCTGAGGTGGCCACCGCCGTGACGAAGGGCGACCTCGCCCGGTCCATCGCGGTCGAGGCCTCCGGCGAGGTCGCGGCGCTGAAGGACAACATCAACGAGATGATCCGCAACCTGCGGGACACGACGCTGAAGAACGCCGAGCAGGATTGGCTGAAGACCAACCTCGCCAAGTTCACCCGCATGCTGCAGGGCGAGCGCGACCTCGCCACCGTCTCGAACATGATCCTGTCCGAGATCGCGCCCCTGGTCAGCGCCCAGCGCGGGGTCTTCTACATGGTCGAGGACGATGCCGGCGACCCGGTGCTCGACCTCGTGGCGAGCTACGCCTTCACCGAGCGCAAGAATCTCTCGAACCGCTACCGGATGCGCCAGGGCCTCGTCGGGCAATGCGCCCACGAGAAGAAGCGGATCCTGCTCACCAACGTGCCGGGCGACTACATCACGATCGGCTCGGCGCTGGGCGAGGCCGCCCCGCTGAACATCATCGTGCTGCCGGTGCTCTTCGAGCAGGAGGTCCGGGCCGTGATCGAGCTCGCCTCCTTCAACCGGTTCAGCGAGACGCACCAATCCTTCCTCGACCAGCTCACCGAATCGATCGGCATCGTGCTGAACACGATCGCGGCGAACATGCGCACCGAAGGGCTCCTGAAGCAGTCGCAGCTCCTGACGGGCGAATTGCAGAGCCGGCAGGAGGAACTGAAGAAGACCAACGACCGCCTCGAATTGCAGGCCGCATCGCTGCAGCAATCCGAGGACCTGCTGAAGAACCAGCGCGAGCGGCTCCAGCTCACGAACGAGGAACTGGAGGAGAAGGCGCGCCTCCTCGAGATCCAGAAGCGGGAGGTCGAGGGCAAGAACCGCGAAGTCTCCGTCGCCAAGACGGCGCTGGAGGAGAAGGCCGAGCAGCTGACGCTGACCTCGCGCTACAAGTCGCAGTTCCTTGCCAACATGAGCCACGAGCTGCGCACGCCGCTCAACAGCCTCCTGATCCTCTCGAAGCTCCTGTCCGAGAACCGGGACGGCAACCTCACCGACAAGCAGCGGGAATTCGCCAAGACCATCAACGCGGCCGGGACCGACCTGCTGTCGCTGATCAACGACATCCTCGACCTCTCGAAGATCGAGTCGGGCACAGTGTCGCTCGAGGTCGGCGACCTCGCGCTGCAGGACCTCGTCGACCACCTCAACCGAACCTTCCGGCAACTCGCCGAGGAGCGCCGCCTCGCCTTCGAGATCGAGGTGGCGCCGGGCCTGCCGCGGAGCCTGCGGACGGATGCGAAGCGCCTGCAGCAGGTCCTGCGCAACCTCCTCTCGAACGCTTTCAAGTTCACCGAGAAGGGCACCGTCTCCCTGCGGATCGGCACCGCGGAAGGGACCCCGCTCCGCGGCGGGAGCCAGTGGCTCGCCCTGTCCGTCACGGATACCGGTATCGGCATCGCCGAGGACAAGCAGCGCATCATCTTCGAGGCGTTCCAGCAGGCCGACGGCACCACGAGCCGGAAATACGGCGGCACGGGCCTCGGCCTCGCCATCAGCCGCGAGATCGCGCGCCTGCTCGGGGGCGAGATCGTGCTGGAGAGCCGGCTCGGAACGGGGAGCACCTTCACGTTGTTCCTGCCGTTCGAGCCGCCGGCGACCGCGGTTCTGGGCCGTCCCCTCGACGGCGCCGAAACCGCCGGCCCGCTCCCGACGCTCGGCCGGACGCCCAACGCGGCGATGGCGCTCTCGGCCTCGGCCGACGACCGCCACGCCATCCACGCGGGAGATCACATCGTGCTGATCGTCGAGGACGACGCGATGTTCGCCTCGGTGCTTCTGGAACTCGCGCGCGAGCGGGGCTTCAAGGGCCTGATCGCGCAGGACGGCGCCGGCGCGCTGAGCCTCGCGCACCGGTTCAAGCCGCACGCCATCACCCTCGATATCGGGCTGCCGGATATGGATGGCTGGGCGCTGCTCGACCTCCTCAAGAACGACGGCCGGACCCGGCACATCCCGATCCACGTCATCTCGGTCAACGACGAGAAGAAGCGCGGGCTGCGGGCCGGGGCGTTCGGGTTCCTGGAGAAGCCGGTCGACCGGGAGGGGCTCCTGCGCGCCCTGGAGCGCTCGAAGGACTTCATCACCCGCCCCGTCCGCACCCTCCTCCTCGTGGAGGACGACGAGAACCAGCGCGCCAGCATCACCGCGCTGCTCGGCGAGGAGGACGTGAAGATCTTCGCCGTGGGCACGGCCGCGGCCGCCCTGGAGGCGCTCGCCGGCGGCCGCTTCGACTGCGCGATCATCGATCTCGGCCTGCCCGATCTCGGCGGCTCCGAGCTGATCGAGCAGATCCGCGCCACGGCCGAGGGCGAGGAGTTGCCGATCATCGTCTATACGGGCCGCGAGCTCACGCCCGCGGAGGAGCAGCAGCTCAAGCAGACCGCCTCGACCATCATCCTCAAGGACACGGGCTCCTCGGAACGGCTGCTCGACGAGACCGCCCTGTTCCTCCACCGGGCGATCGGCCACATCCCGGTCGAGGACCAGATCGTCGTCGCGCACACGGAATCGACCCCGCTCCGCGGCTGCCGGGTCATCCTCGTCGACGACGACCTGCGCAACATCTTCTCCCTGACCAGCGCGCTGGAGCAGCACGGGCTGGAGGTTCTGTTCGCCGAGAACGGCCAGGACGGCATCGCCCTGCTCAAGGCCAACCCCAACGTCGACGCGATGCTGATCGACATCATGATGCCGGGGATGGACGGCTACGAGACCATGCAGGAGATCCGGGCCGAGCCCCGCTTCCGCAGCCTGCCCCTCATCGCCGTCACCGCCAAGGCCATGAAGGGGGACCGCGAGAAGTGCCTGGAGGCGGGGGCCTCCGACTACGTGTCGAAGCCGATCGACATGGATCAGCTCCTCGCCGTGCTGCGGGTCCAGCTGGAGCGGCGCGGCGAGGCCCTGAACGGGTCGGCCGCCCTCGCCGATAGTGCCGCAACGTCAGCCCGGCAGCAGCCGTGATGGAACGCCCGGATCCTCTCAGACCCGGCGCGGACGCGCCCGCTCCTTCGGCCGCGCTCGCGGACGAGGCGCCGGGCGGCGCCAAGATCCTGATCGTCGACGACGACCCGCGCAATCTGCTGGCCGCCTCGGAGGTGCTGGCCGATCCCGGGATCGAGATCGTGCTCGCGGATTCCCCCGAGGAAGCCCTGCGCCGGACCCTGCGCGAGGATTTCGCGGTCATCCTCCTCGACGTGCAGATGCCGCGCATGGACGGCTACGAGGTGGCCGCGCTGATCCGCAGCCGCCCCCGGACCTCCCGCGTCCCGATTCTGTTCCTGACGGCGCACAACAAGGAGGACATGCACATCTTCCGCGGCTACTCGGCCGGCGCGGTGGATTACGTCTTCAAGCCGATCCAGCCGCTGATCCTGAAATCCAAGGTCGATGTCTTCGTCGATCTCTACCGCAAGACCGAGGAGATCCGGCTGAAGGCCGCTGCCGAGAAGCAGCTCCTCCTGGAGAACCTGCGGGTCCGCGGCGAGAAGCTCGAGGCCGAGCAGGCCCTGCGGCGGCGCGAGGAGCATCAGGCCGCCGTGCTGCGCGGCCTCCCCATCGCCCTCTACACGGCCGACCTCGACGGGACGGGCCGGCGCCTGCGCTTCACCAACGACAGCATCGAGCGGATCACCGGCTTCTCGCGGGACGCCTTCGCGGAGCCGGGCCTGTGGGAATCCCGCCTCGACCCTGAGGACCGGGCGCGCGTGTTCGAGACGCTGAGCACCGTCCCCGAGGCCGGCGCGGCGACGCTCGAATATCGCTGGCGCAACGCCGACGGCGAGGAGCGGCACATCCTCGACCAGATCGTGATCAACCGCGGCGAGGACGGTGGGACGGCCGAGCTCTTCGGGATGTGGTTCGACGTCACCGAGCGAAAGGAGATGGAACTCAGCCTGCAGCACGCCTCGAAGCTCGAGGCGGTCGGCCGCCTGACGGGCGGCATCGCGCACGACTTCAACAACATGCTGAGCATCATCATCGGCAATCTCGACCTGCTGAAGGGGTCGCTGCCGGACGACGAGCGGGCGCGCCGCCGGGTCGAGAGCGCGATCGAGGGGGCGCAACGCTGCGCGGAGCTGACGAGCCGCCTCCTCGCCTTCTCGCGCCGCTCGCCCCTGCAGCCCTCGGCACTCGATTTCGGCACCTTCCTGCCGGGGCTGATCAAGCTCCTGGAGCGCACGCTGGGCGAGCGCATCACCGTCGCCTTCTCCCTCGACGAGGGGCTCCCCGAGGTCTGCGTCGACCACGCGCAGCTCGAGGCGGCGATCATCAACCTCGCGGTCAACGCCCGCGACGCGATGCCGGAGGGTGGCGCCCTCAGCATCGGCGCGCGGCGCCGGGCCGAGGCCGCGCCGGACGGGGCGCCGGGCAGCGTGGAGATCTCGGTGGCCGATACCGGCACGGGCATGCCGCCCTCGGTCCTCGCCCGCGTGTTCGAGCCGTTCTTCACCACGAAGGAGGTCGGCAAGGGGACGGGGCTCGGCCTCAGCATGGTCTACGGCTTCGTCCAGCAGAGCGGCGGCAGCATCGCGGTCGAGAGCGTGGTCGGAGAGGGTACGCGCTTCGTCATCACCCTGCCGGCGCTCGCGCGTCCTCCCGCCGATCCGACGGGGGCGGACCCGGGCGAGGCGCCCTGCGCCATCGACGGCGCCGGGCGCGCCGTCCTCGTCGTCGAGGACGACGCCGATGTCCGCGGCACGGTGGTCTCGACGCTCGAATCCCTCGCCTTCAAGGTTCTGAGCGCGCATGACGGCAACGAGGCCCTGCGCATCCTCGAGCACGAGCCCGACGTCGCGCTCGTCTTCAGCGACGTGAACATGCCGGGCGCCATCACCGGGATCGACCTCGGGCACCGGATCCGGGAGCAATGGCCGACGATGCCGATCCTGCTCGCCTCCGGATACCTGCGCGAGGACCAGGACACGAACGGCTTCGAGCTGCTGCAGAAGCCCTACCGCGCCTCGGACCTGATCCACTCGCTGCAGGATCTGCTGAACGGCGAGGCCGGGCCAAACGCCTGACGGCCAGGTGTCCCGGCCTCGATCCCGGCTTGATCGCGATCTACGTGGGCGGGGCTCGAGACGAGATCGCGGTCCAGGCCGGTGATCACCCGGAACGGCAAGCCCCGGACCGATCGTCGGATCGGCCCGGGGCTTGCGTCC
>NZ_JAVDVV010000012.1:0-142599 GCF_031457035.1 Methylobacterium sp. BE186 | reverse complement strand
CCACTTCCGCGGCCGGCGCCGATGAGCAGCGGTATACGGACCACCCCCAAAAACGTCAACCCGAAAAATCACAGACCCATGAAAATCCCGCGACACGACCGTGACAGGACCCGCCCCGGCGCCGCTCAGTAGCCCTTCTTCACGGAGGCCAGCGCCCGATCGAGCCCTTGCGCGATGCGCGCGCGCTCGTCGGGCGAGGCGTCGCGGGCGACGAGCACTGCCTGCCGCCGCGACACCAGGGTCAGGCGCTGCAGGCCGTATTCCTCGTCCTCCACCTTCGCGATCTTCGTCCAGAGCGGGTTGAACCGCCATTCACGCCGCTCCCCCCGGTGGCTGACCCGCGCGAGCAGCACCTCGATCTGGGAGATCATCACCTCCTCGAAGGAACGGCCGCGGCGCGCGCTCACCTTCAGGGCGGCGTAGAGCGCCAGCATGTCGATGCCGAAGAACCCCGCCACAGGCCAGAAGCCCATGCGGATGCACCAGATCGAGGTGGCGACCGAGACGAGGCAGCAGCCCGCCATCACGACGCGGAAGCCCCGGCGACCTAAGGATTGGTGCGGCCGGATCGTCGCCGAGAAGACGGGCCGGTCCATGCTGTCAGGATCGAGGCCGTCGGGATGGGCCGAAAGGTTGCCGCTCGCCATGCACACCATATAAGGCGGCCATGGCCCGCCGTCAGTCGATCCGCACCGGGAAAAGCCGCGTCGCAGCGGACCTCGAAGCTCCCCTCGTCGCCCGTGTGGAGACGGCGCCGGCGCCCGTCGGGCCCGAGACCGTCGCGGAGATCTTCCGGCGGCTGAGTGCCCTGAATCCGGAGCCGCGCGCCGAGCTCGCCTACGTCAACGCCTACACGCTCCTCGTCGCCGTCGTGCTCTCGGCCCAGGCGACCGACCGCAGCGTCAACCTCGCGACGGCGCCCCTTTTCGCGGTCGCCGACACGCCGGAGAAGATGCTCGGCCTCGGCGAGGAGCGGGTGCGCGACTTCATCCGGACGATCGGCCTCTTCAACACCAAGGCGAAGAACGTCATCGCCCTCTCGCAGATCCTGGTGGAGCGGCATGGGGGGGCGGTGCCGCGCGCGCGCGACGCGCTGGAGGTGCTGCCGGGCGTCGGCACGAAGACCGCGAGCGTGGTGCTGAACGTGGCCTTCGGCGTCGAGACGATCGCGGTCGATACCCACATCTTCCGGGTCTCGAACCGGATCCCCCTCGTGGTGGCGCCGACCACCGACAAGGTGCAGGCGGGGCTCGAGGCGATCGTGCCCGCGCCCTACCGCCTGAACGCGCATCACTGGCTGATCCTGTTCGGGCGCTACATCTGCAAGGCGCGCCGGCCGGAATGCCCGCGCTGCCCCATCAACGATCTCTGCCGCTACCCCTCGAAGACCCTCTGACGCGCGCCCTCTCCGCGAGGGTCCGGGCCTCCCGCAGGACGCGCGACGGGATCGCGCGCAAGGCTAACGCGTTGTGCTGCCAACCCGCTTCGGGTACTTTGGCAGCCGGCCGCCGGTGGCGATCGGCAACGATAAGCACGCGCGGCCCGGCCTTCGATCAGGCCGCCACGCCGCGGATTCCGCACATCGTTTGGTCGCCAAGGAGTCACGGCCCATGGACTTCCTCAAACCACGGTACACGCCTATGAACCGCCGCCGTCGCATCTACGAGGGCAAGGCGAAGGTCCTCTACGAGGGTCCGGAGCCCGGAACGCTCATCCAGCACTTCAAGGACGACGCGACCGCCTTCAACGCGAAGAAGCACGAGGTCATCGACGGCAAGGGCGTGCTGAACAACCGGATCTCGGAATTCGTCTTCCAGCACCTCAACGATATCGGCGTGCCGACCCACTTCATCCGCCGCCTGAACATGCGCGAGCAGCTGATCCGCGAAGTCGAGATCATCCCGCTCGAGGTGGTGGTGCGCAACGTGGCCGCGGGCTCGCTCGCGACGCGGCTCGGCCTCGAGGAAGGCACGCAGCTGCCGCGCTCGATCATCGAGTTCTACTACAAGAACGATCAGCTCAACGACCCGATGGTCTCGGAGGAGCACATCACCGCCTTCGGCTGGGCGACGCCGCAGGAGATCGACGACATCATGGCGCTCGCCATCCGGGTGAACGACTTCCTGTCGGGCCTCTTCCTCGGGGTCGGCATCCGGCTCGTGGACTTCAAGATGGAGACGGGCCGCCTCTGGGAGGGCGACCTGATGCGGATCGTGGTGGCCGACGAGATCTCCCCGGATTCCTGCCGCCTGTGGGACATCAAGTCGTCGGACAAGCTCGACAAGGACCGCTTCCGCAAGGATCTCGGCGGCCTGATCGAGGCCTATACCGAGGTCGCCAAGCGCCTCGGGATCATGTCCGAGAACGAGAAGGTCCAGACGGGCGGCCCGCGCCTCGTCCAGTAATCGGCCCGGCTCCGGCCGGATCGTCGGAACCTCGGCCAAGGGGCCCCGCGGAAGCGGCGGCCCCTTTCGTCTGCCCGCCTATTCGAGATCCTCGCCGAAGGTCGTGACCGAGAGCGCCGGGTGGTAGAACGGGTCGTGGCGGATGATGGCCCGCCAGCGCTCGGAGAAGCGCGCAGCCTCGGCCTCGAAGCGCCTGCGCGCCGCGCCGACGGCCGGGCCGCGGCTCACGGATTCGAGATGCGCGAGCTCGGCCTCCGGCGTCCAGACCGTCTTCCAGCCCGCCGCGCCGAGGCGCAGGCAGAAATCGACGTCGTTGAAATCGACCGGGAAAGCCTCCGCGTCGAAGCCGCCGACCGCCTGGTAGCGGTCGCGCCGGACGGCGAGGCAGGCGGCCGTCACCGCCGAGACCTCGTGCGCGACGCGCAATTGGCCGAGGCGCCCCGGCGACCCGGCGGGGCGGCGGCGCAGGCTGTGCCCGGCCCGGCCGCCCAGGCCGACCACGACGCCCGCGTGCTGGAGGCGCCCGTCCCCGTAGAGGAGCTTGGCGCCGACCGCTCCGACCTCCGGCCGGCAGGCCTGCCGGACCATCGCCTCGAGCCAGCCCGCGGCGAGCACCGCGACGTCGTTGTTGAGGAGCACCACCACCTCGCCCGCCGCGGCGGCGACGCCCGCATTCACCATGGCGGAGAAGTTGAAGGGCTCGGGATGGGGCACGATCCGGACCCGGTCGTCGCGGCGCAAGGCCTCGTAATGGGCGAGCACGGCCGGATCGGTCGATCCGTTGTCGACGATGATGAGTTCGAGGGCCGCATAGCCCGTCTCCTGCAGGACGCCCCGGCAGACGCGGGCGATGAGGTCGATGCGGTCGCGGGAGGGGATGACGACGCTGACGAGCGGCGCGGGGTCGGGCAGCGGCCAGCGGAGCAAGACGCCGCCCTCGCGGGCCTCGGCGATGGCAGGCGAGGCGATGGCGGCGAGGACCCGTCCGACCTCCTCGGCGGAGGGCGCGGCGGCCGGCGCGCCGAGATCGCAGAGAACCTGCGGCACGTGCTCGACCGCCCGGGCCGACGCCGTAGCGATCGCGAGCGCGCCGACGAGCGCCGGCGCATCCGCGGCCGAGCCGCCGGCGCGCAGGAGAAGACGGGCGGAATAGAGGGCGGGGCGGCCGACATAAGCGGTCGCCAGCGCGAGGTCGGGGCTCCAGTCGGGCTTCAGCCGGGGCCGCCCGTCCGGGTCGAGGGCGTCGGCGTAGACGAGGTCGAGATCGGACCGGGCATGGAGGCGCGCTCCGAGGCGGGCGAGAGCCTCGGGTCGCAGCGCATCGCCCGGACTGAGCGGGAGGATCGCGTCGCTCGCCTCGACGAGATCGGCGAGGGTCTCGTCCGGCGCGAACGGGCGCTGCGCGACGCGCGGATCATCGTTCGGGACGTGGCGGCCGCCCGCCGCGTGGAGCACGAGGGCCTCCCAGCCCGGATGCGTCTGGGCGCGCAGCGAGGCGAGCGTCCGGGCGAGGCCGGCGCCCTCCCCTCCCCCGGCGGGAATCAGGATGCGCAGCGGGCCTGCGGTCAGATCGGGCGTCTCCGCGGGCGGCCCGGCGCGGGCGGCGGCCCAGGCCGCGTAGCGGGCGAGCGCCGTGACGGCGCAGGACCCGCGGAGGATGTCGCGGAAGCGGCGCTCGTCGCGGCGCAGGAAGGTGTAGAGCGCGGCCGGGAACCGCCGCGGCCGCTTGAACAGGCACTCGGTGAACACGCTGGCCTGGGTGCGCAGCCCGACGCGGTCGAGCCGGAGGCCGGGGCCGGCGGCGAGGCGGATCTCGCGCAGCCCGGCCGGCAGGTAGCCGAGCCAGTGCGCCGCGCCCTCGGTGACGCCCGGCAGGAGGAACTCGTCGTCGGGCCGCCCGGCCCGGAGCAGCCGCAGCATCGGCCGGAGCGGCGCCTTCGACGGGTCGCCGAGAACGGTGAGCGTGATCCAGTCCCCCTCCCCTGCCGCGGGAATGCGGAGGCGATGGGTGAAGACCGGATCGTCGGTCAGCTCCAGCGAGAACGGCATCGCGCGGCCGAGCCAGGGGCGGGCACTCGTCGGGATCGGCATGCGGCCCCGTCAGGCGGCGGGCCGCGAGGCCGCCCTCACTGGCTCGCGCCGGTCTGCTCGGGCGAAGCGGGCGCGGCCGCCACCGGTGGCTTGCGGCGGGCGGGCGCCTTCGCGGCCTTCGCTCCGCCGCCGAGCCCGACCTCGATCTCGTAGTCGCGGGTCATCGCGGCCGGGACGGCGATGTCCTCCTCGACCACCGAGAAGAAGCCCTGCGCCTCGCCCGCGCCGACCGAGGCGGAGAGCCTGCGGAAGCGGGACACCACGACCTTCTCGTCGGACTTGACGGCGATGGTGAGCGGCACGTCGAAGCGGCCCGGCGCGCCGGCCGGACCCAGCAGGACGCGCCCCTCGACGCCGACCTTGACCGTGATCGAGCCGTCCTCGCGGCGGGTGCATTCGCGGGCGAGCCGTCCGAGCGTGATCTGCGTGCGGATGCTGGCCTTGTCGCCCGCGCGCCCGCCCAGCGTCTGCAGGGCCGCCCCGCCCTCCGAAACGCCGACCGGCGGGCAATAGGGCGGCTCCAGGTCCTTGCCCTGCGAGGGCGGCACGGTGGGGCCGCCATACTTGAACATATTGGAGAGGAAGTTGCCCTCCTCGGCGCCGGCGGCCGTGGCGGCGAGCGCCAGAACCAGTGCCGGGACCCCCGCTCTCACACGAACACGCATCACGTCGTCCTCCCGGCGGCGGCGTCGCCGCCCCTCCCCGCGGCGCGGCTATTTCAGATTGTCGAAGCCGCCGCCGAACCCCTTCATCGAGAGAGGGATGCCGACGCCCTCCTCCGGGGTCTGGAACACGATGAACGTCGCCTGCGAGCCGGCCTTGAACTGACGGATCAGGTTGTCGTCCATCACCACCTCGGCGACGCAGCCGGTGGTCAGGCAGCGTACGAAGCCCGCGCGCCCGATATCGGTCTGGTCGATCTTCAGGCCGAGCCCGGAGGGCAGCAGGATGCCGAGCGGGGCAACGACCCGCAGCAGGTAGCCGCGGTTGTCGGCGGTCTTCAGAACGATGACGACGAGGGACAGGTTCGGCCGGTCCTCCGCCGCGAGGTACTGGACCAGCGCGCATTGCTCCGCCTTCGCGCCCGCGGGCGTCTCGCAGCGCAATTGCCAGTCGTCGAAGGTCTTCCGGACGGTGCCCTGGGCCGCGGCGCCCGCGACGCCGAGCCCCGCGACCAGGGGCAATGCGACGGCGAGGGAGGCGGCGGCGCACCGGATTCGATCGAGCCTCTTCCGCAGACCCACGCGACACATCCTTGCTGGAACGCCCCGGCCCGAAGGGGCACGGGGCCGGGAGCCCGGTGTTCCGACCATGCTGGGCCGTACCCTGTCAAGCGACCGGCCGCGGCTCATTTTCGCCACATTGTGCTACCCCTCGGCGCGGCCAAGCTCTAGATTGGACGGACCAGTGCTCCTGATCCGGATCGAGTCCCCCATGCGTCACATCCTCCTCCCGGCCCTTCTTCTTGGAGCCGGTCTCTCCCAGGCCGCCGCGCAGGGCCTGCCCATCGGCGAGACGACGTATGTCGAGCGGTCGCTCAACCGCGACGCGACACTGACGGTTGAGCACCCGCCCGTCTCGCGCAATCCCTACGGGCGGCGCGCCGGCTCCTCGGCGGCGATCGCGGGCTTCTGCCACGAAGGCGGCTTCATCCGCCGCCGGGACGCCGACGGGCATGCCACGATCGTCCGGCAGCGGGAGCTCTGTGACAGCGTGGCGCCGCGCACCCTGAACCCCGGCGAGGTCGACCCGCGCCCCACCTGGCCCGTCGAGCGCGTCTCGCGGGAGCGCGTCCTGCGCGTGAAGGGCTGAGCGCGATCGGGAGCGTGGCTCAACCGTAGCGGTGCAGGCTCGCACCGTTGCGCTTGAGCCAGGCTTCCGCCTCGTCGACGTGCGGGCAGAGGTCGCCGAGAAGGCTCCAGAAGCGCTGCGAGTGGTTCATCTCGCGCAGATGCGCCATCTCGTGCGCGACGAGGTAGTCGAGCACGAGGGGCGGCGCCAGGATCAGGCGCCAGGAGAAATTCAGCTCGCCCCGCGCGGTGCAGGATCCCCAGCGGCTGCGCGTGTCGCGGATCGTGATCCGGGTCGGCGCCTGCCCGAGCGCGGCCGTGTAGCGCGCGACCGCCTCGGCGAGATCCGCGCGGACCTCGCGCTGCAGCCAGTCGCGCACGCGCCGGCCGACGAAGGCGGGGTCGCAGGAGACCGAGATCACCGCCTCGCCGCCGATCTGCTCCAGGCGCGTCGCGCCGCTGCGGGCGCCGCGATGCTCGATCCTGTGCGGGACGCCGCGCACGGGCAGGCTCGCCCCGGGCTCGAAGAGGACGCGGGCCGGGACGCGGGCGAGGCGCGCCGCGATCCAGCCGCCATGGCTTGCCACGAAACGCTGCGCGGTCGCGATCGAGGTTCGCGTCGGCAGCGTCAGGATCACCTCGCCGGTCGCCTGCGAGACGCGCAGGGTCAGACGGCGCGCCGCAGGCCAGCGCCGTAGGGATACGCGCAGGGGCTCACCCCCGTGGAGGATGTCGAGGTGCTCGGGATCGGGCCGACGCAGGAGGGCGAGAGGCATGCTCAAGCTTAAGCCGGCGGCCGCGATTGCTCCAGCCGCTCGGCGCCACAGCGTCGCGAATTCCTCGCGTCGATGGGGCATCCCGCTCCGAGCCGGTCCGTTCGTTCGGGATCGGCTCCCTGCGCGCCGCCTCAGACGACCCGACGCAGATGCGGGACCGTCGCCGGACGCGCCTCCATCTCGCGAGTGAAGCGCGTGATCCGCGGCGCGATCACGCTGCGGAAGCGCGAGCCGTTGAACACGCCGTAATGCCCCACCCCCGTCTGCAGGTGATAGACCTTGCGCGCGTCGGGCAGGTTCGGGGTGAGGTCGAGGGCCGCCCGGGTCTGCCCGACGCCGGAGATGTCGTCGTTCTCGCCCTCGACGGCGAGGATCGCGCAGCGCCGGATGGCGGTGAGGTCGACCGGGGCGCCATGATGCAGCATCGTGCCGTTCGGCAGGGCGTGCTCGACGAACACCGTGCGCACCGTCTGCAGGTAGAACTCGGCGGTGAGGTCCATCACGGCGAGGTACTCGTCGTAGAAGTCGCGGTGCTTCTCGGCCGAGTCGCCGTCGCCCTTCACGAGATGGTCGAACATCTCGGCATGGGCGGTGACGTGCCGGTCGAGGTTCATCGCCATGAACCCCGAGAGCTGCAGGAAGCCCGGATAGACGCGCCGCCACCCCCCCGGATAGATCGGCGGCACCAGGGTGATGCAATGGCGCTCGAACCAGTCCGAGCCGCGCTCCTGCGCGAGGCAGTTGACGGCGGTCGGCGAGCGGCGCGTGTCGATGGGCCCGCCCATCAGCGTCATTGAGAGGGGGACGCCGGCGGCCTCCTGCGCCTCCATCACGGCCACCGCCGCGATCACCGGCACGGCGGGCTGGCAGACGGCCATGACGTGCAGGTCCGGTCCGAGGTCCCGGAAGATGTCCTTGAGATAATCGATGTAGGTGTCGAGATCGAAGTTGCCGGCGGTGATCGGCACCATCCGCGCATCGGCCCAGTCGGTGATGTAGACGTCGTGGTTCGGCAGCATGGCCTCCACGGTGCCGCGCAGCAGCGTGGCGTAGTGGCCCGACATCGGCGCGACGATCAGGAGCTTCGATTGGGGCTCGGCGGGCCGGCGCAGGAAGCCGCGGTCGAAGCTGATCACGCGGCAGAACGGGCGCTCCCAGACGACCCGCTCGGTGACGGGCACGCGCTCGCCGCCGACCACCGTCTCATCCAGGTCGAAGGACGGCTTGCCGTAGCGGCGCGTCACGCGCTCGAACATCTCGCAGCCCGCGGCGATCGAGCGGGCATAGGGCGAGTAGGCGGCCGGATTGCCCGGGTGCCGAAGGCTGTGGCGCGTCACGTCGGCGGCCACGCGTGCCGGCGACAGCATCAGCCGGGCGCCTTCGTACCAGAAATAGGCGAGATCCATGGCGTCGTCCTCGTCACGCCACGCGCACCCCCCGGGCACGCGACTGGCAACGGAGTGCCAGTCTACACGTTCCTGGATGAATCGTCGCACAACGACGTGGCGAACGACTGAGCGAACGACTTGGCGATCACCTTGGCGATCACCCTGGCGCTCACCCTGGACGGCGCCTGGTCCGGCCCTATCGTTCTGTCGCCATGTCTGATCCGAGTCCGAACGGCTTCGTCCGAGATGCCCGCCACCTTCGGCTCGACACGTTCGTGCGCCTGCGCTGGCTCGCGATCACCGGTCAGAGCGCGGCCGTGGTCGGCGCGCAGTTCGGGCTCGGCCTCGCCCTGCCCTTCGGCTGGTGCTTCCTCGTCATCGCGGCCTCGTCCTGGCTGAACCTCGCCCTGCGCATCCGCTTCCCGGCGAGCTACCGCCTGAGCGATGATTCGGCCGCCCTGCTCCTCGCCTTCGACATCATCCAGCTCGCGGCCCTGCTCTTCCTGACGGGCGGCCTGCAGAATCCGTTCTCGCTCCTGTTCCTCGCCCCCGTCCTCATCTCGGCCACCGCCCTGCCGCCGGAGCGGACCCTCGCGCTCGGGCTCCTCGCGATCGGGCTCGCGACCCTGCTCGCCCTCGTCCACCGGCCCCTGCCCTGGTTCGCCGACGGGCGGATCGAGCTGCCCTTCCTCTACATCTCGGGGGTGTGGACGGCGATCCTCCTCGGCACCGCCTTCACCGGCGTCTACGCGTGGCGGGTGGCGGAGGAGACCCGGCAGCTCGCCCAGGCGCTGGCTGCGACCGAGCTGGTCCTTGCCCGCGAGCAGCACCTGTCGCAGCTCGACGGCCTCGCCGCGGCGGCGGCGCACGAACTGGGCACGCCGCTCGGAACCATCATGGTCGTGACGAAGGAGCTCGTCCGGCAACTCGGCCCGACCGCCTCGCCCGGCGTGGCCGAGGATCTGGAACTCCTGCGCGAGCAGGTCGACCGCTGCCGCGGCATCCTCCAGAAGCTCACCTCCCTCGACAGCGACGAGACGGGCTTCCTCGCCACCGTCACCTTCAGCCACCTCGTCGAGGAGCTGGCGGCGCCTCAGCGGGCGCTCGGCATCCAGCTCGCGGTCTCGAGCCGCGGCGAGGGCCCGGAGCCGATCTGCCGGCGCAATCCCGGCGTCATGTTCGGGCTCGCCAACATCGTCGACAACGCCGTCGATTTCGCCGATTCGCGCGTGGTGATCGAGGCGCACTGGGATCTGGAGCGCGTCTTCCTGGAGATCCGGGACGACGGGCCGGGCTTCTCCAGCGAGGTGCTGCTGCGCGCGGGCGAGCCCTACGTCACCACACGGAGCCCCGACCGGACGGTGCAGGGCGATACCGTGGGGGCGGGGCTCGGGCTCGGCCTGTTCATCGCCAAGACCCTGATCGAGCGCTCCGGGGCGCTGCTCACCCTGTCCAACATGTCGTCGCCGGGCAGCACCGGCGCCGTCGTCCAGATCGCGTGGCCGCGCCCCGTCTTCGAGCGCGGAGCCGTCCCGCGCCACGCTCCGGAAGTTGTGGGCCAACCCCTAACGGAACGCAGCGCGGCACCTATATAAACCTCTGATCAACCACGACGAAACAAGGAGCGTCGTATGCTGACGCAATCGGGGACCTCGGCGCCCGCCGCCGAGGCCGTGACCCTCTCGGAGAACGATCCTCTGGCGGCCTTCTCCGACCGCAGCCTCCTGATCGTAGACGACGACAAGCCCTTCTCGACGCGTCTCGCCCGGGCCATGGAGAGCCGGGGCTACGCGGTCCAGGTCGCGGAGAGCGTCGCCGAGGGCGTCACCGCCGTCGAGACCCGCGCACCCGCCTTCGCGGTCATCGACATGCGCCTCGGCGACGGCAACGGCCTCGACGTGATCGCGCGCCTGAAGGAGCGCCGCCCGGATGCGCGCGGCGTCATCCTGACGGGCTACGGCAACATCGCCACCGCCGTGACGGCGGTGAAGCTCGGCGCGTTCGACTACCTCGCCAAGCCGGCCGACGCGGACGAGATCCACGGGACGCTGATGGCCCAGCCGGGCGAGCGTGCGGACCCGCCCGAGAACCCGATGTCGGCCGACCGCGTGCGCTGGGAGCACATCCAGCGGGTCTACGAGCTGTGCGGCCGCAACGTCTCCGAGACGGCCCGGCGGCTGAACATGCACCGACGCACGCTCCAGCGCATCCTCGCCAAGCGCGCCCCGCGCTGAGGCCCGGGGGCGGGCCCGCGGCCCGCCACACGGGCGCTCCCGCCCCGTCGCCCGCGCCCTCGGTTGCGCGGGAGGGACCAATCGCGCTACTGGCCCTGCGCTGAGCGGCTCATCAGCCGGTTCGACGGGAAGTTTCGACAGTGAACACGCGCAACCTCATCACCATCCTGAGCATGATGGTGCTGGTCGGGACCGAGGTCTTCGCCGCCGCGATCGCTGCGGGTTGGGCGCTGGCCGGCCTGTTCGAGCTCGGCGACCGCGTCGGCCACGTCCTGATGGCTCTGTTCAGCCTGCTGGCCGCCTGGATCATGCTGCAGCTCTGGCGGCGCGCCGTCAGCATCGAGCCGATCCGGGCCGCCCCGCCCCGCCGCTGAGCCGCGCGACCGGGCGGAGAGTTATCGCCTCACGCCACCGTGCGGAAACGAGCGGCCTCGGCCGGGTGCCGCCCGTGCAAGGGGCGTGGGCGCCGCACTCCGTTGCCAGCGCAGCGAATACACCCTATCGGCAGACGGCCCCGATCACACGCGAGTCCCCGATCATGAAAGCGCGAATCATCGTCACCCTGAAGACCGGAGTGCTGGATCCCCAGGGCAAGGCGATCGAGTCCGCGCTGAAGTCGTTCGGCATCCAGGATGTCGGCGGCGTCCGCCAGGGCAAGGTCTTCGACATCGAGGTCGAGGGCTCCGACCGCGCGGCCGCCGAGGCCACGCTGAAGACCGCCTGCGAGAAGCTGCTCGCGAACACGGTGGTCGAGAACTACGCGATCGAGATCGCCTGATGCGCGCGGCGATCGTCGTCTTCCCGGGCTCGAACCGCGACGGGGACGTCGCGCGCGCCCTCCGGCTCGCCGGTGCCGACGTCACCAAGGTCTGGCACGCCGAGACCGAGCTGCCGCCCGGCACCGACCTCGCCGTGCTGCCCGGCGGCTTCTCCTACGGCGACTATCTCCGCTGCGGCGCGATCGCGGGGCGCGCCGCCGCGATGGATGCGGTGCGGGCCCACGCGGCGCGGGGCGGCCTCGTCCTCGGCATCTGCAACGGCTTCCAGATCCTGTGCGAATCCGGCCTGTTGCCGGGCGTGCTCATGCGCAACATCAACCGCCGCTTCATCTGCCACCGGCAAACGCTGCGCGTGGAGCGGGCCGACACGCGCTTCACCTCGGCCTACCGCGAGGGCCAGGTCATCGACGTCTGCGTGGCGCATGGCGAGGGCAATTACTTCGCCGATCCCGACACGATCGCCCGGATCGAGGGCGAGGGCCGGGTCGCCTTCCGCTATTGCGACGCGGCCGGCGCCCTGACGATCGACGCCAACCGCAACGGGTCCCTGAACTCCATCGCGGGCATCTATTCCGAGGCGCGCAACGTGCTCGGGATGATGCCGCATCCGGAGAACTTCGTCGAAGGGCTCGTCGGCGGCATCGACGGGCGGGGCCTGTTCGAGAGCCTCGCCGCCTGACGCGGCCCCGGCTTAACCGGTCGTTAACCTTTCTCATCCATAAAAGGGGCATCCAGACTTCTGGATGTCGAGTGGGACCTCCGTCCACTCTGTTTGATGCCTCCCTGTAGACTCCTTTCAAGCCGCCTTCGGGCGGCTTTTTTCTTTTGCTCACGCCGCTGGGCGGCATCGCGCGATCTTGAAGGCCGGGCGCCGGTCTCGCGCGTTAACCTTGATGCCGGGTTAACCCAGCGGAGATCGACCTGCGGCGCTACATTTGCGCCGAACGCTGTCGAGAGCGCCGGCCCTGCCCCATTTCGGGACGAAACGAGCCGGCCGCGGCACAGGAGGCACGATGAACGGGTTCGACGTCACGTTCCGGGACGAGCGGGACTGGGTCAGCTTCGGGGAGACCTACGTCAACTCGGAGGCCTTCCGGACCCTGTTCCGGGACGGCATGGCGCTGGTCGAGGAGACCGCCGCCTATCTGGACGGCGAGGGCCGCGCCGAATCGCGCCTGATCTCGCGCGACGCGACCCTGAGCTACGCCGCCGAGAGCATGCGGCTGACGACCCTCCTGATGCAGATCGCCTCCTGGCTCCTCGTGCAGCGCGCGGTGGCCGAGGGCGAGATCACGGCGGGCCAGGCGGTCGAGGAGAAGACGCGGGTCAAGCTCAGCGCCCTCGATCCGAGCCGCGCGGACACGCTGAGCCTGCTGCCGCTGCGCCTGCAGGACCTGACCCGCCGCGCCCGCCGCCTGCACGACCGGATCCTGCACCTCGACACGCTGATCTCGGAGGACCGGCCGACGCCGGAGCCGCAGGAGAGCCCGGTCGCCGCCCAGCAGGGCCTGCTGCGCTCCGCCTTCGCGCCGTCGCACTGAGCGACGGGCGCCCCCAAACGAAACGGGCGGCCCCGTGAGGAGCCGCCCGCCGAATCGGCTGCGTTGATCTCGCGCCGGTTACTTCTTGCCGAAGCTGAGGCTGCCGAAGCGCGAGTTGAAGCGCGAGACGCGGCCGCCGCGATCGAGCATCTTCTGCTCGCCGCCGGTCCAGGCCGGGTGCGTGAGCGGGTCGATGTCGAGGTTGAGCGTGTCGCCTTCCTTGCCGTAGGTCGAGCGGGTCGTGTACTCGGACCCGTCGGTCATCACGACCTTGATGAAGTGGTAGTCGGGATGCTCGGTCCCCTTGGCCTTGTCGGCCGCGTTCTTTGCCATGACGAAGTCCTTGAATAGCCACGCCGACCGGCTCGTTTCGGCGGCCCGCGGCCATTGAACACGCGCAATCGGATGAAGGCGCGCGTATACCGCAGCCTTGCCGAGCGAACAAGCGCGGACGAAACCTGATCTTCTGTGAGTGTGAAACGATGACGGCGAGGCACGATGGCCGCCCCTGACACGACGCCCGGCAAAGGACGCGGCAAGGCGTCGTTGAGCGCGCTGCGCCCGCTGATCCCCTTCGCCTCGGCCTATCGCGGTCGCATCCTCGCCGCCTTCGTCTCGCTGCTATTCGCCTCGGGCGCCACCCTCGTCGTGCCGATCGCGATGCGCCGGGTGATCGACCACGGCTTCTCCCCCGAGGGCCACAGCGTCATCGACGCCTATTTCCTCGCGCTCCTCGGAGTCGTGGCGGTCCTCGCCCTGTCGAGCGCGGCGCGCTACTACACCGTGGTCACCCTCGGCGAGCGCGTCGTCGCCGATCTGCGCTCGGCCGTGTTCCGCCGGCTCACGGTGCTCGACCCCGCCTTCTTCGACAAAGCGCAATCCGGCGAGATCGTCTCGCGGCTCACCGCCGACGCCACGCAGGTGAAATCGGTCTTCGGAGTCTCGATCTCGATCCTCCTGCGCAACGCCTTCCTGTTCGTCGGCGCCGTGGCGATGATGGTGATCACGAGCCCGCAGCTCTCCGTGCTGGTGCTGGCCGCGATCCCGCTGATCGTCTTCCCCCTGATCCTGTCGGGACGCGGCGTGCGGCGCCGCTCGCGGGCCGCGCAGGACCGGCTCGCGGACGCCTCCGCCTACGCGGCCGAAGCCGTCGGGGCGGTGCGCACGATGCAGGCCTTCGGCATGGGCCGGGCGACCGCCGACCGCTTCGCCCGGGCCTCTGAGAACGCCTACGGCGCCGCCCGCGCCTCCATCACGGCCCGTGCGCTCCTCACGGGCGTCGCCATCTTCCTCATCTCGTCGAGCGTCGTCGGCGTGATGTGGTACGGCGCGCAAGGGGTGCTCGCCCACACGATGACGGCGGGCCAGCTCTCGCAATTCGTGCTCTACGCCGTGTTCGGCGCGAGCGCCCTCGGCCAGCTCTCGGAGGTCTACGGCGAGCTCGCGCAGGCCGCGGGCGCCGCCGAGCGCCTCGGCGAGATCCTGGCCGCCGAGCCCGCGATCCGCGCCCCCGCGGACCCGCGTCCCCTGCCCGAGCCCGCCCGCGGCGAGGTGGGGTTCGACGCCGTGCGCTTCGCCTACCCGACGCGGCCCGAGCACGCCTCGCTCGGCGGCGTCAGCTTCACGGCCGCACCCGGCGAGCGCATCGCCATCGTCGGCCCGTCGGGCGCGGGCAAGACCACGATCTTCCAGCTGCTCCTGCGCTTCTACGACCCGCAATCGGGCTCCGTGCGGATCGACGGCGTCGACATCGCCAAGGCCGATCCGGACGCGGTGCGCGAGCGGCTCTCCCTCGTGCCCCAGGAGCCGACCGTCTTCTCGGGCTCGGTGCTCGAGAACATCCGCTACGGCCGGCCGGGCGCCAGCGAGGACGAGGTCCGGCACGCCGCCTCCCTCGCCAACGCGGCCGGCTTCATCGCGGCGCTGCCGGAGGGCTACGGCACGCTGGTCGGCGAGCGCGGGGTCACCCTGTCCGGCGGCCAGCGCCAGCGCATCGCCATCGCCCGCGCCATCCTGAAGGACGCGCCGATCCTGCTCCTCGACGAGGCCACCTCGGCGCTCGATGCCGAGAGCGAGCGCGCGGTGCAGGCCGCCCTCGACACGCTGATGCAGGGGCGCACCACCCTCGTCATCGCCCACCGCCTCGCGACGATCCGCGCCGCCGACCGCATCCTCGTCCTCGACGAGGGCCGGATCGTCGAGGAGGGAACGCACGAGAGCCTGCTCGCGCAGGGCGCGCTCTACGCGCAGCTCGCCGCCCTGCAATTCACCGACGCCCTCGACGAGACCGCCCGCGGCAAGGAACCCCGGCTGCGCGCGGCCACCCTGCCGGCGGCCGAGTAGCGCGTCCGTGCCGGGTCCGGACCGCTTTCCGCGCCTCGGGCTCGTCGGCCTGCCGAGCCCGATCGAGCCGCTGCCGGGCCTCGCCCGCGATCTCGGCGAGGCGGTGCGCGGCGTGCGCCTCCTCGTGAAGCGGGACGACCTCGCGGGGTTCGGCCTCGGCGGCAACAAGCTGCGCAAGCTCGAATACCTGCTCGGCGCCGCCCGCGCCGAGGGCGCCGACACCGTGATCACGGTCGGCGCCCTGCAATCGAACCATGCCCGCCTGACCGCAGCGGCGGCGGCGCGGTCGGGCTTCGCCTGCGAGCTGTTCCTCACCCGGACCGTCGAGCGGCACGATCCCGAATACACGGGCAACGGCAACCGCTTCCTCGACGAATTGTTCGGGGCCCATGTCCACGAATTGCCGGGCGGCGCGGATTCCCTCGCCGCGGCCGAGGAACGGGCCGACGCCCTGCGCAGGGCTGGCCGCCGAGTCTACGTCTTCCCCTCCGGCGGATCGAGCCCGGTCGGCTGCCTCGGCTACGCCGCCTGCGCCGCCGAGATCCTGGAGCAGGCGGCGGCGATGGGCCTGTCGCTCGCCAACATCGTCGTCCCGAACGGCAGCAGCGGCACCCATGCCGGGCTCGCCGCCGGATTGCGGGCAGCGGGCGCCGACCCGCGCCTCGCCCGCTCCCACACGGTGCTCGCCCCGGCCGACGAGGCGGCGGCCACGACGCTGGCCAAGGCGAACGCGACCCTCGATCTGCTCGGCGCCGGCCCGCCCCTCGAGCCTCGGGACATCGACGTGGACGGCGCCCATCGCGGCGCGGATTACGGGATCCCGACCGAGTCCATGCGCGAGGCCCTGCGCCTGATGGCGCGCAGCGAGGGGCTGCTCCTCGATCCGGTCTACAGCGGCAAGGCCTTCGCCGGCCTCCTGCACGACGTCCGGTCCGGCCGCTATCCGGCGGGCTCGACCGTGCTCTTCGTGATGACGGGCGGCGTGCCCGGCCTCTTCGCCTACCGGAGCGCCTTCACCGACGGATAGGCGCAGGTCCCCTCTCCCGTTCGGGAGAGGTGGGTGTCTAGAGGCTGACCCGGCGCTCGACGGCCGCGAGGATCGTCTCGCGCACGCCCTCGAGATTTTCCATCACGTCCGCATTCGACACCCGCAGCACCTCGAAGCCGCAGCGCCCGAGAGCGCTGCTGCGTTCGGCGTCACGCCGCTGCTCGGGCGGCCGCCCGTGCGTGGCGCCGTCGACCTCCACGACGAGCCCCGCCTCGATGCAGGCGAGATCCGCGACGAACCCGTCGATCGGCCATTGCCGGCGAAACTTGTACCCGTTGAGCTGACGCCGCCGCAGCACGCGCCAGAGCCGGGCCTCCGCGGCAGTCTGTGCTCTCCGGAGCGCCCGCGCCCGTTCGGTCGATTCACCCATGATGCGGACAGCCGGCTGAGTCGGAGACCCGCATTGCAGCACGGCCGGACGCACGGCGCGCCTCACGAAGGAGCGAGCGCGGGTCCCCTCTCCCGTTCGGGAGAGGGACAGGGTGAGGGATACAGGTCTTTCCGGAAAGGTCGCGCCCCTCACCCGGTCGGCTGCCGCCGACTCGACCTCTCCCGAACGGGAGAGGTGGATCCGCGCTAACGCTCGGTCAGCTTCATCTCGATCCGGCGGTTGCGGGCATAGGCGTCGTCGGAGGTGCCCGTGTCGAGGGGCTGGAACTCGCCGAAGGCGCCGGCGAGCAGGCGCTGGGGCGGGAGGCCCTTGCCGACGAGATACTGCACCACCGCGATGGCGCGGGCGGCCGAGAGCGACCAGTTCGAGGGGAATTGCGCGCTGGCGATGGGCCGCGCGTCGGTGTGGCCGTCGACCCGAAGCACCCAGGGCAGATCCGCCGGGATCTGCTTCGCGAGGTCGAGGATCGCGCCCGCGATCCGGTCGAGCTCGGGCCCGGCCTCGGCCTTGAGCGAGGCGGAGCCGGCCGGGAACAGCACCTCGGATTGCAGCACGAAGCGGTCGCCCACCACGCGAATGTCGCTGCGGTTGCCCAGAATCTGGCGCAGGCGCCCGAAGAAGTCGGAGCGGTAGCGGGCGAGTTCCTGCACCTTCTGCGCGAGCGCCACGTTCAGGCGGCTGCCGAGATCGGCGATGCGGGCCTGGCTCTCGCGGTCGCGCGATTCGGAGGCCGCGAGCGCGTCCTCCAGCGCCGCGAGCTGGCGCCGCATCGCGCTGATCTGCTGGTTGAGGAGGTCGATCTGGGTCAGCGCCCGCGAGGTGGCGCCGCGCTCGGCCTGGAGCTGCTTGTCGAGCTCGCCCGTCTGCCCCTTCGCCGCCGCGCCCGCCTCGACCTGCGCCTGCAGGCGGTCGCGGTCGGATTCGGCGGTGAGGAGGGTCGTGCGCAGGTTCTGCGCGGTCTCCTCCTGGGCGCGGCGGTTCGAGCGCTCCAGCGCGAGGAGGTCCGTCAGATCCGCGATCTGGCGGTTGAGCTTGTTCAGGACCGTGTCCCGGCCCGAGATCTCCTGCGAGAGAAAGAACTGCCCGACCACGAAGATCGTCAGCAGGAACACCACCGACAGGAGCAGCGTCGCGAGCGCGTCGACGTAGCCCGGCCAGACATTGAGCGCGCGCTCGCGCCGGGCGGCACGGGACGCCACGGCTCAGACCCGCTCGCGGCCGAGGCGGTCGAGCACCTGCTTCAGCTCGCGCTCCCGGCTCGCCTGCGCCTCGACCCAGTCGCGGATCATCTGCTGCTCGGCCCGCATGTGCTGAACGAGCCCCTGGATGCCCTCCGCGAGGTTGGTCATGGCCTGGGTCGCGGCGCGACTGTTCGCCCCCTCCGAGATGATGCCGGTGAGCCGGTCGACCGCCTCCTTCAGCTCCCGGGCGACGGCGGGGTCCTGCGCGATGGCGAGCGGGCGCGGGCCGGCCACCGTCTCCTCGACGGCGCCGGAGGTCAGCCAATCCTCGAGCTCGTTGTGGAAGCGGGCATGGGCCTGCCCGGCCTGGAGATCGAGGAAGCCGATGACGAGGGAGCTGGCGAGGCCGAACAGCGAGGCCGAGAAGGCGAGGCCGATGCCGCCGAGCGGCACGGCGAGGCCGTTCTTCAGCTCGTCGAACATCACGCTGGCCTCGCCGCCGCCGCGCATCGACTTGATGACGGACCCAACCGCCGAGAGCGTGTCGATCAAACCCCAGAAGGTGCCGAGGAGGCCGAGCAGGATGAGAAGGCCCGCGACGTAGCGCAGGATGTCGCGGCCCTCGTCGAGGCGTGCGTCGACCGTGTCGAGGAAGGAGCGCGTGCCGGGCAGCGACGCACCCTCGCGCCTCGCCTCGATGGCCGGGACGAGCGGCGCGAGGAGGTTCGGCGCCTTGCGCGGCGTCTCGCCGGCCGCGACCGCGTTGACGAAGGCGACCTCCCGGAACAGCCGGAACACCTGCCCGAAGGCGAGGAGCACCGCGATCAGCAGCACGCCGAGGATGAGCCCGTTCAGGCCCGGATTGGCGAGGAAGGCCGGCGTGATCTGCTTGAACAGGACGAAGGCGAGGAAGCCGATCAGGATCAGGAAGACCAGCATCCGCACGAGGTAGATGCCGGGCTTGGCCAACGGAGGGGACGCGGGACGGGCCGCCATCGGTCACAACTCTCTGATGGTTGGCTCAGGACCGCTCGCACAGGAAACGGCGCGCCGGACAGATGCTGCCGTCACTCTGGCGGCAGGGGCTGACCCGATCAAGTCGGCGGCGCGCGGGGCGGCGGCGGTGGCCGCCCTCAATCCCAGGCGCGCGGCCAAGTTTCCTCGAGGTGCGGCCCGAAACGCACAGGCGCGACGAGGGTCGCGAGGCCGCGCGCGTCGGTCTCGACGGCGAGGCCGGAGAGCGTCCCCTCCCCGGCCGCCGCCTCGAGGCGGGAGCCCGGCGTCTTCTGGAGGAAGCGCCGCAGGGGCTCGTCCTTGTGCATGCCGAGGACCGAATCGTAGTCGCCGCACATGCCCGCATCGGACAGGTAGGCGGTGCCGCCGGGCAGGATGCGGTGGTCGGCGGTGGGCACGTGGGTGTGGGTGCCGACGACGAGGCTCGCGCGCCCGTCGAGGAAGTGGGCGAAGGCCTGCTTCTCGCTCGTCGCCTCCGCATGGACGTCGACGATGACGGCGTCGGCCGCCTCGCCGAGGGGGCAGGCGGAGAGTTCCCGCTCCGCCGCGGCGAAGGGATCGTCCATCGCGTCCATGTAGATCCGGCCCATCACGTTCACGACGAGGACGCGGGCACCGTCGCGGGTCTCGACGATGGTGGCGCCCCGCCCCGGCGTGCCGGACGGGTAATTGGCGGGGCGGATCAGCCGCGGCTGGCGCGCGATGAAGACGAGGGCCTCGCGCTGGTCGAAGCTGTGGTTGCCGAGGGTGACGGCATCGGCGCCGGCCTGCAGGATCTCGTCGCAGATCGCCTCGGTGATGCCGAAGCCGCCGGCCGCGTTCTCGCCGTTGACGACGACGCAATCGAGGCGCCAGCGCTCGCGCAGGGCGGGCAGGCGGTCCGCGACGGCGTGGCGGCCGGGCCGCCCGACGACGTCACCGAGGAAGAGCAGGCGCATCGGTCGCTGTCTTGACGAGGGAGACGGGACCGGCCTCGGTCATCAGGTGGTCGAGGGGCCGGTCGTGCGGTTCGGCGGGCACCTCCTCGATCTCCTGCACGGAGAAGGCGATGCCGATCGTGAGGACCGGGCCGTTCGCGCCGAGGCGGGAGATGGCGTGGTCGAAGTAGCCCCGGCCGTAGCCGATGCGCTGGCCGCGCCGGTCGAAGGCGGCGAGCGGCACGATCAGGGCGGTCGGGTCGAGGGGGGGCAGCTCGTCGCGCGGCTCGCTCAGGCCGAAGCCGCCCCGCACCAGCGCCTCGCCGGCCTTCCACTCGCGGAAGACGAGGCCCTCCGGCGTGACCTTGGGCAGCGCCACGCGCTGGCCGCGGGCGAAGAGGCGTTCGATGATCGGGCGCGGATCGACCTCGCTCCGGATCGGCCAGAAGGCGCCGACGATCGGCGCCTCGGCGAGCCCCGGCACGTCGAGGACGGCCTCGGCGATCCGCAGCGAGCCCTCGCGGCGCAGGTCGGGGTCGAGGGCGTCGCGGCGGGCGAGCGCCTCGCGGCGGAGGTCGGCCTTGAGGGCGGAGATGGGAGAGGTCGAGTGCGGAGCCACGTGAGCCGTTGGAGTGTCGATCCCGGGAAACCTACAGCGTAGGTGGGCGCCGTGTTGGCCAAGTCCAGGGACGAGGCCAGGGACAGCTCCCGAGGGAGTCGATAAGGCCCCGGGGAAAAGTTCTCCTGACGAACCCTGCAGCCCCGCCCACCCCATGTAGCGTCGCCCGGGGGGCGGCGCCAGGGGCGCGGCCGCAGGATTTCACGGCGCGGTCGCGAGAGCCTGCGACAGGCGCTCGATCCGCTCGGCCGCCCGGCCGACGCCGTCCGCGAGGCGCGCCTCCCGCTCCGAGCGCTCGGCCTCGGCGCCCTCCGTGAGAGCCCGGAGGGCGGCCGTCTCCGCCTCCAGCGCGCCGATGCGCCGCTTCAGCTCGGCGAGCTCGTCCGTCACCGTCAGGGCCGCCATGACGTGGAGGCGCATGTCGCCGATCTCGCCGAAGGCCCGGCGCATCTCGCCGACGCGGGCGTCGAAGGCGGCGGCGAGCTCGGCCAGGTGGTCCTGCTCGCCCTCCGCGCAGGCCATCCGGTAGTTCTTGCCGTCGATGGTGACGTTGATCTGGGGCATCGGCGTCGGGGCGGTCCGTTGCGGGGTTCATCGGCTTGCGGGGCGGGAGGCGGCGGGTCAAGCCAGGATGCGGCGCTCCCGGGCGATGATCGCGATCAACGTCCGGACCCGTCGATTCGTGATCGCATCGGCCGGTTCGGAGTGCGCGATCATGCGGGTGGCCTCCCCTCCCCGTCGCGCTCGGCCAGCACGCCCTCCACGGTGTCGATCGCCCGGTCGAGCCGGCCGCCGATCGCGTCGGCCGTCGCCGTCACCTCGGCCAGCCGCGCCTGGGCGGCGTCGAGGGCCGCGGCAAGCCGGGCCCGGTCCTCCCCCATGATGGCGAGCTCGACCTCGCGCTCGTCCGGGTCGCGCGCCGCCTCGAGCCGCCGCGCCACCGTCGTCTCCAGGCGGTTCAGGGCGGCGTCGAGGCGCAGGAGGGCGTCGTCGATCGAGGCGGTCATCAGCGGGACTCTCCGGAACGCTTCGGACGCCTGAACCCTGCGATGCGCCCGTGCCGTGCATGCCTCCTGTTCATCGCCGAGGGATTGTCACACCGCAACCTTTGACTAGGTGGGGTCGCATGCTAGACAGCCGCCGCTGACAGCGAAGCCGCGAGGCGGCGCAGAGCCGGAACTTCATCCCGTGACAGACCCGAGGCCCCCGCGCGCGTCATCCGTCGACCGGATGCGCTTCCGCGCTGGCGCGGAGCCCGGCACGGCCCCGGTTCATCGCAGGTTCACCCCCGTTTCGCACAGAGCAGGCACGGCCGGGCGGCCGGGCCGCCACGCTCGCAAGACACGCTCGCAAGACCGGAGCGCGCCGCTGACCGGCGCCCCCCTACAGGAAGGAGTCACGCCGTGACGGTGAAGGTTGCCATCAACGGGTTCGGGCGCATCGGCCGCAACGTTCTGCGCGCCATCCACGAAGCCGGCCGCAGCGACATCGAGGTCGTCGCGATCAACGATCTCGGCCCGGTCGAGACGAACGCGCACCTGCTGCGCTACGATTCCGTCCACGGCCGCTACCCGGGCGAGGTCGGCGTCGAGGGCGACAGCCTCGTCATCGACGGCAAGCGGATCAAGGTCACGGCCGTGCGCAACCCGGCCGAACTGCCCCACCGCGACCTCGGCGTCGACATCGCCCTCGAATGCACGGGCATCTTCACCGCCAAGGACAAGGCGAAGGCCCATCTCGAGGCGGGCGCCAAGCGCGTCCTCATCTCGGCCCCGGGCGACGGCGCCGACCTCACCGTCGTCTACGGCGTGAACCACGACAAGCTGACGGGCGAGCACCTCGTCGTCTCGAACGCCTCCTGCACCACGAACTGCCTCGCGCCGGTGGCCAAGGTGCTGAACGAGACCGTCGGCATCGAGCGCGGCTTCATGACGACGATCCACTCCTACACGAACGACCAGCCCTCGCTCGACCAGATGCACAAGGATCTCTACCGGGCCCGCGCCGCGGCGCTCTCGATGATCCCGACCTCGACGGGCGCCGCCAAGGCGGTGGGCCTCGTCCTGCCGGAGCTGAAGGGCAAGCTCGACGGGACCGCGATCCGCGTTCCGACCCCGAACGTCTCGGCGGTGGACCTCGTCTTCACGGCCAAGCGCGCGACCTCCGTCGAGGAGATCAACGAGGCGATCAAGGCCGCCGCGAACGGCCCCCTCAAGGGCGTGCTGGGCGTGACCGACCGTCCGAACGTGTCGATCGACTTCAACCACGATCCGCATTCGTCGACCTTCCACCTCGACCAGACCAAGGTCATGGACGGCACCTTCGTGCGCATCCTGTCCTGGTACGACAACGAGTGGGGCTTCTCGAACCGCATGGCCGACACGGCCGTGGCGATGGCCAAGCTGATCTGATCGGCCGCCGACCGTGCGCGGTCGCACGCCGGGTCCTCCCGGCGGCCTCCGCGCAGGGTCCCGCCCTCGACCCGCCGTATCGTTCGGGCGACACTCGGCCAGCCGGACCGGGCGCGGCTTGAGACGTAGCCCGGCGTTATCACGCCACAGGAAGGTGCGCCTGCGATGACTGAAGCCTCGCCCAATCCCGCGACCGGACAGAACTTCATCCCGCAGACGCCGCCGACCCCGCCTCCGGCCGGCCCCGAGGCGAAGGCGCCGGCGGCTCCCCCGACGGCCGAGCTCAAGCCGGCACAGGGGGCGGCCCCGGCCGCGCGCCCGGTCTCCGGAGGCCCCCTCTCCGCGTCCCAGCTGATCGATCAGCTCGCGCGGATCGAGGACAAGTGCTCGCGGATCGAGGACAAGTACGCGCGGTCCGAGGCGCTCCTCTCGCGCGTCGAGGACAAGGTCGAGAACGCCTCGTCCCGCATGAACGAGGCCGCCCGCCAGGCCGACCTCGCCGCCCTCCGGACCGAGGTCCGCGCCGTCTCCGACCGGACGAAGCGCCTGCCGGGCGCCGGCGCCCTCGTGCTCACGGCGATCATCACGGCCGTCGTCACCGTCGTGCTGATGATCGCGGTGCAGCGCCTCCACCTCGATGCCCTGATCCCGCAGCGCTGAGCGCCGCAGACCGACGAAGGATCTCATGACCGCTTTCCGAACCCTCGACGATGCCGGCTCGCTCGCGGGCAAGCGCGTGCTGCTGCGGGTGGATCTGAACGTGCCGATGGAGGGGGGCCGCGTGACGGACGCGACGCGCATCGAGCGCGTCGTGCCGACGATCCGCGAGATCGCGGAGGGCGGCGGAAAGGTCGTGCTGCTCGCCCATTTCGGACGACCGAAGGGCAAGCCCGATCCGAAGGATTCGCTGAAGCCCGTTGTGGAGACGCTGAGCCGCCATCTCGGCCGCCCGGTCGCCTTCGCGGAGGATTGCATCGGCGGAGCCGCCGAAACGGCCGTCGCCGGCCTGAAGGACGGCGACGTGCTGCTCCTCGAGAACACCCGCTACCACGCGGGCGAGGAGAAGAACGACCCGGCCTTCACGGACGCCCTCGCCCGGAACGGGGATATCTACGTGAACGAGGCCTTCTCGGCCGCACACCGCGCCCACGCCTCGACCGAGGGCCTCGCCCACCGGCTGCCCGCTTATGCGGGCCGTCTGATGCAGGCCGAGCTCGACGCCCTGACGAAGGGCCTGGAAGCACCCCAGCGTCCCGTCATCGCGCTCGTCGGCGGCGCCAAGGTCTCCTCGAAGATCGACCTCCTTCAGAACCTCGTCTCGAAGGTCGACATGCTCGTTATCGGTGGCGGCATGGCCAACACCTTCCTGCACGCGCAAGGAAAGGCTGTCGGCAAGTCGCTCTGCGAGCGCGACCTCGCCGAGACCGCGACGCGGATCCTCGCGGCGGCGAAGGCTGCCCAGTGCCGGATCATCCTGCCGGTCGATGCCGTCGTCGCCTCCGAGTTCAAGGCGAATGCACCCCACGAGACGGTCGGCGTCGAGGAGGTGCCGGAAGGCGGCATGATCCTCGATGCCGGTCCCAGCTCGGTCCACGAGATCGAGGCGGCGATCGACACGGCGGCGACCCTCGTCTGGAACGGCCCGCTCGGCGCCTTCGAGCTCACCCCCTTCGACGCGGCGACGGTCGCCGCGGCGCGTTACGCTGCCGGGCGCACCAAGTCCGGCAAGCTCGTCTCGGTGGCTGGCGGCGGCGACACGGTCGCAGCGCTCAACCACGCCGGTGTCGGCGAGGACTTCTCCTACATCTCGACGGCGGGCGGCGCCTTCCTCGAATGGCTTGAGGGGAAGGCGCTCCCTGGCGTCGAGGCCTTGCGCGCGAAATAGGGCTGCCGGGCGGCCCCGGTTCCAGCACAAAATTCCGGCGGCCCGCTCCGTCCCGAGCGGTGCCGCGCCTATATACGGCCCGATGGCAGGCCCTAGTCGACGAGGAGTTGTGAGATGGCGCGGATCACGTTGAGACAGCTTCTCGATCATGCCGCCGAGTACGAGTACGGCGTGCCGGCCTTCAACATGAACAACATGGAGCAGGGGCTCGCCATCATGGCGGCGGCGGACGCGACCGACAGCCCCGTCATCCTGCAGGCGAGCCGCGGCGCGCGCGCCTACGCCAACGACGTGCTCCTCGCCAAGATGATCGACGGCCTCGTCGAGATCTATCCGCACATCCCGGTCTGCATGCATCTCGACCACGGCAACAACGAAGCCACCTGCGCCACCGCGATCCAGTACGGCTTCACCTCGGTGATGATGGACGGCTCGCTGAAGGCCGATGGCAAGACACCCGCCGATTACGCCTACAACGTCGAGATCACCCGCAAGGTCTCCGAGATGGCCCATTGGGCGGGCGTTTCCGTCGAGGGCGAGCTCGGCGTTCTCGGCTCTCTGGAGAGCGGCACGGGCGAGGCCGAGGACGGGCACGGCGCCGAGGGCGAGCTGTCCCACGATCAGCTCCTGACCGATCCGGAGGAGGCCGTGAAATTCGTCTCCGCCACCCAGGTCGACGCACTCGCGGTGGCGATGGGCACGAGCCACGGTGCCTACAAGTTCACCCGCAAGCCGGACGGCGCCGTCCTCGCGATGAACGTGATCGAGGAGATCCATCGCCGCCTGCCGACGACCCACCTCGTCATGCACGGCTCCTCCTCGGTGCCTCAGGATCTTCAGGACATCATCAACCAGTACGGCGGTGAGATGAAGCCGACCTGGGGCGTGCCCGTCGAGGAGATCCAGCGCGGCATCAAGCACGGCGTGCGCAAGATCAACATCGACACCGACAACCGGATGGCGATGACGGGCCAGATCCGGAAGGTACTCACCGAGAACAAGGCCGAGTTCGATCCGCGCAAGTACCTGAAGCCCGCCATGGACGCGATGACGAAGCTCTGCAAGCAGCGCTTCGAGGAGTTCAATACGGCCGGTCAGGGATCGAAGATCCGCCCGATCTCGACCGCGGCCATGGCCAAGCGCTACGCCGACGGCTCTCTCGCCCAGAAGATCGACACGGCCCGCTGAGAACGGGCGGCACCGGCATCATGACGGACATCAAGACCCGGCTCGCCCTCCTCTCCCCGCACCGCGTCGAGGCCCCGGGCCTCGACGCGCTTCTCCCCGCGCTCGATGGCGCCTTCGTCGCGGGTGACGTCGCGGCGTTCGTCCTTCGGCTGGCGGCGGCCGACGAGCGCAGCCTCGTCGCCCTCGTGAAGCGCGTCGCTGCGGTGACGCAGAAGCACGGCGCGGCGCTGGTGATCGCCTGCCCGGACCGCACCGGCGACATCGTCAGCGTCGCGGCCCGCGGCGGCGCCGACGGCGTTCACATCGACAAGCCGAACGATGCCGCGCTTCGGGACCTTCGGGAGCGGCTTCGGGACGGACGCATTCTCGGGGCTGGCGGCATCGAGACCCGTCACGGTGCCATGGAGGCCGGCGAGGCGGGGATCGACTATCTGATGGTCGGTGGTCTCTACGCCGACGGCGCGGCTCCCGATCCCGAGAGCGTGCGCGAGCGCGCGGCGTGGTGGGCCGAAATCTTCGAGACGCCCTGCATTGCGGTGGCGGCTGCCGAAGAGGAGGTCGCCGGACTTGCGGCGACGGGAACGGAATTCGTCGGTCTGGAAAGCGGTCTCTGGACCGGGGGACCCGATGCGGTCGCGCGCGCCATGTCCCAGCTCTCCCGACCCGAGGCTGCGTCTTGAGGCGTAGGGTCGGGCTCGGATTGCTGCTGACGGCCTGGACCGCTCTGCCGGTCCCGGCCTTCGCGGCGCAGAACCAGGCCGCGCCGCAGCAGACGCCGCGGCCGCCGGCTGCGCCGGAGGTGCTGAAGGCGCCCGCGCGCGATCTGCCGACGCCCTACACCCCGAACTACGTCGGAGGCGCCCGGCCGCCCGCCACGAGCCAGCCACCGGATTTCGCCTACGGCGCCTATCAGCGCGGCCAGTACATCACCGCTTTCCGGGAGGCGACGAAGCGCATCGAGGCCGACCGCAAGGACGGTGCCGCGATGACGCTGCTCGGTGAGCTCTACAATCAGGGCCTCGGGACCAAGCAGGATCCGCTCAAGGCGGCGGAATGGTACAAGCTCGCCGCCGCTCAGGGCGATATCGCCGCGATGGCCTCCCTCGGCCTGATGGCGATGGACGGGCGCGGCATGCCGAAGGACCCGAAGCTCGGCCGTCGCTGGCTGGAGCAGGCGGCCGAGCGCGGTCAGCCGCAGGCCGCCTACAATCTCGCCCTGATCCTCCTCGGCTCGGGGACGGAGCCGGATCAGGCCCGGGCCGCGACGCTCTTCCGGAAGGCCGCGGATGCGGAGCTCGGACCCGCCCAACACGATCTCGGCGTCCTCTACCTGCAGGGTCGTGGCGTGCCGAAGGATGCCTCGAAGGCGGCCGAGTGGTTTCGCCGGTCGGCGGACAACGGGGACCTCGCGGGCGAGGTCGAGTTCGCGATCCTCCTCTTCAACGGGACAGGCGTGCCGAAGGACGAGGGGCGCGCGGCACGCTACTTCCTGCACGCCGCGGCGCGCGGGAACGCCATCGCTCAGAACCGGATTTCGCGGCTCTACGCAGTCGGGCGCGGCGTTCCGAAGAACGTCGTGGAAGCGGCCGCCTGGAACCTCGCCGCGGCGGCGCAGGGCCTCTCTGACGCGTGGCTCGATCAGACGCTGACCGGCCTCAGCGCGGATGAGCGCGCCCGCGCCGAGCGCCTCGCGAATGACCGTGCCAACGTGAAGTGAGGCGCCCGATCGAGGTGGACCGTCGCGGGCTCATCGCCGGTGCCAGCCTTTGCGCAATCGCGGCGGCCCATCCCCAATGAGCAGGGCGAACCGCAGCGATCAGTGAGCCGCGTGCGCGGCATTCCGCTTGCGCGTCTCGGCCGCCTTCTTCGCCGAAGCCGAACGTTCGGCCGCCGTGCGCGAGGCCGACGCCTTCCCCCCTGCGGCGCCGCCCTTCCGGGCGGCTGGTCGGCCCGTCGACCGCCCGCGGCCCGAGCCGCCAGGCTTCTTGCCGCCGCCGTCATCCTTGTTGACCGTCGCCCAGGCGCGAGCCTCCGCCTCCTTCTCCGGCACGCCGCGGTCGAGATAGGATTCGGTGATGTGCTCGGCCTTGCGGACCTGCTTGTCCGTGTATTTCGACTTGTCACCCTGGGGCATCGTCCACCTCCTCACATGCGGACACGGCCTGCACTCAGTCGACCCCGGTCGGCCCGTCGAGCACCGCACGGATGCGCCGGATCAGCTCCACGCGCCGATAGGGCTTCTTCAGAAGTTCGAACTCCGAACCACCGACGTCGGTTCGCTCAAGGCTGGCCTCGGCGTAGCCGGTGGTCAGAAGGATCTTCAGGCGCGGCCGAAGCTTGCGGGCTTCGCGCGCCAGCACGACGCCGTTCATGCCACCCGGCATGATGAGGTCGGTGAAGAGAAGGTCGATCGACTCGTCGCCCTCGATCACATCGAGAGCCTCCCGGCCGTTGCGGGCCATCAGGGTCGTGTAGCCGTAATCGCGCAGGATCGTCCGCGCGAGCTCGGCCACGTCCTCGCGGTCGTCGACGATGAGGACTTTCTCCGTGCCGGGCCGCTCGACGGCGCGGCTGGTGGCGCGCTTCGGTGCCCGCTCATGCCCCGAGATCGCGGGGAACGACAGGCGCAGGGTCGTCCCTTCGCCGAGCTTGGATTCGATCTGCGCCGCGCCGCCCGATTGCTTGGCGAAGCCGTAGACCATCGAGAGGCCGAGACCGGTGCCCTTGCCCTCGTCCTTCGTCGTGAAGAAGGGGTCCATGACCCGGGCCAGCACGTCGGGCGAGATGCCGGTTCCCGTATCCGTGATGCTGAGCGTGACGTAGCGGCCAGCCTGGAGCGATCCGACCCTGGCGGTCGCGCTCGGGTCGACCTCCCGATTCTCGGTCGCGATGATGACCTTGCCGCCCTCGGGCATCGCGTCCCGGGCGTTGATGAGAACGTTGAGGATCGCGACCTCGGCTTGCGTGGGATCGACCCTGCAGTTCCAGACGTCGTCGGCGAGCCGCTTCTCCACGACGATCGCCTCTCCGAGGGAGCGGGCCACCATGTCGCTCATCCCGTGGATCAGCGCGTTCAGGTTCACCGGGCGGCCCTCGAGCCGCTGCTTGCGCGCGAAGGCGAGAAGTTGCTGGGTCAGGGTCGTCGCCCGCTCCGCCGCCTGCCGGATGTTCTCCGTGGCCCGGCCGAGACGCCCGCGATCGGCATTCGGATTCTCGAGGCCGGCGGCGAGAATGTCGACATAGCCGACGATGACCTGGAGCAGGTTGTTGAAGTCGTGGGCGATCCCGCCCGTGAGCTGGCCAAGCGCCTCCATCTTCTGCGCCTGCCCGAGGGCGTCCTCGGCGTCGCGGCGGCGCGAGACATCGAGCTGCGAGCTGAAGAAGTAGGTCAGCTCCCCTCCGGCATCGTAGATCGGCGAGACGAACAGGGCGTTCCAGAAGGTGGACCCGTCCTTGCGGTAGTTCAGGATCTCGGTCGCGAACTCGCGCCTCTCCGCGACCGCCGCACGGATCTCGTCGATCGTGTCCGGGTCCGTCTCCGGCCCCTGCAGGAATCGGCAATTGCGGCCGAGCAGTTCGTGCCGGCCGTAGCCCGTCATGGCCGTGAAGGCGCGATTGGCGAAGACGATCGGATTGTCGGGCCGGCGCGGGTCCGTCACGATCATCGGCATCCGCGTGGTCTCGACCGCCGCGAAGAAGATGTCGTTGCGCCGGTCAACGAGATCGGCAGTGCCGTCCGCTTCCACGCGGATCGCGGCGTCATGGGGAGGAGTTCCGGGCGTCTCTGACATGCTCGCGCGACGCACCTGATCGAGGAAAGGCTGCCCGGGATGCGCAGGCGACGGAACCGAGTCTTAGGACGCCCTCGGTGCAGTGTCGACCAAGTCGGGACCGACGGCGTCCGCGCAGATCCCGCATTTCCTGGGACGAGCAGGAGGCCGCGGCCGAAATGCCCGATATTTCGAGGCGACAAAGCCGAAAGCGCTTCGCGGAGGCAAGAGTGGGTTTATTTTGGACAAAGCTCGCCCTAGTCAAAGAGATCGCGTGTCGTGCGCTTCGAACGGTCATGCCTGATTGAGCAGGCATATCTTTGAACGTACAAGTTGTGACGTGCGAAGGCTACACCATGTCCGGCATCGACGTCGTCTTCATCGCCAGCGGCAGTAACTTGGAGGCTGTGGGAACAACCTCTCGGCGCACCATCGTCTTCGTTCCCGGGCAGCCCATCCCGCGCATCGGCGAATGCGTGATTTTGGCCTTCGGAGCCGATGCCCGACGCTGGCAGGTCCAGGATGTCGCCCATGTCTTCGAGAATGATTCGCATGGGGTCGCCGTCAAGCTGATCGCGCCCGTCGACTGAGCCGCGGACGCGTCAGGCCGGCGCCGCCTCGATCGTCGTCGCCCCGTAGGCGGCGGCGTCCGGAGCGCGTCTCGTCGGAGGCGCGACGGCAGCTCGGCGGGCCTCCTCGATCGACGCGGCAAGCGCGTCGTTCAGGGAGGTGACCAGAATGTCGGCGGAGGTCGCCCGCCGGAGGCGGTCCAGCGTGGCGGGGTCGCGCTCGCGCCAGAACCCCACGAGGATGCGCACGCCGGGAACGGCAGCCCGCGCCTGTCGAACCGTGAAGCGGATCTGCGACAGGCTCACCGGCTCGAGGTAGGAGAAGCAGATCAGTGCGAAGTCGGTGCTGCTCGGCCGCTCGCCCTCACGTAGGGCGCGCATCGAGATGACCTCCGAGGCGAGCCCGTGCCGCTTCAGGATCTGGCTGAGCATCAGGGTCGCCGCCTCGTCGAAAGGCCCGCGGCTCGACACGCAGAGAACCGGCGTCGGCGTCCGCCAGCGCGGACCCAGTTCCTCCGTCTTCAAGACGATATTGGCCGCCTGACGGTCCGGCCCGGCTGCCGCGACCGCGGCCGCGGTCTCGGAACTGCCGATGCGGGGAGAGCCGCGGCCTGCACGGCGGGTGACACGCGTGGTGCCGAGCCGGTCGACGACCATGCGGAGCGCGAGGCCGACCTCGTCCTGGCGCGCCCGGTCGAGGGTACCGCGGGAGAGGTCTTCCTGCGCGAGCAGAAGGCCCGCCAGGGCGACCTCGTCGTAATAGGTCACGAGCGCGCGCTCCTTGAGGAATTCGCGTCCCTGATCGATCGCCTCGGCCGGGTCGTTGGCGAGCATGCGCTGGTAGAAGATCGCGGGCGGGCTGAGCGCCGGCTGGTCGCCGAGGAGAACGTCGAGATACCAGAGGCGCTCGACATGGCGCCCGAGGACCACCAGGCAGACCGTCAGCGGGGTGGCCAGCACGAGGCCGATCGGTCCCCACAGGAAGGTCCAGATCGTGGCGGAAAGGATCACGGCGACCGGCGAAAGGCCGGTCGAATGCCCGTAGAGCAGCGGCTCGACGACGTGACCGCAGATCGGCTCCACCACGAGGAAGAGCGCGGCCGTGGCGATCACCATGCCCCAACCGGGATCGACCGCCGCCGCGAGCACGATGGGCAGGAGCGCACTGATCGCGGCGCCGATATAGGGCACGAAGCGCAGGATCGCAGCGAGCACGCCGAACAGGGTCGGGCTCGGCACGCCGATCAGCCAGAGCCCGGCGCCGATCACGATGCCGAAGGCGACGTTGAGCGCGAGCTGCGCGAGGAAGAACCGGCTCAGGCGGCTGACCGCGTCGTCGATGGCCGCCGTGGTCCGCCGCAGATCCCCCGAGCCCGCGAGGCGGATCATGCGATTTCGCAGGTCCTCGCGCTGCAGGAGGATGAAGATCGTGAAGATGAGGATCAGGCCGGTCGTCGCGAGGGGGTGCAGGACGGGCGCGGCGAACGTCCCGAGTGTCTCGATGAGTCCTGCCTTCGGCGGCCTGATCTCGACGGTGAGCGGCTTCTCGCCGCCGGTCCCCTTGCCCGTCTCCTCGGCTTTCGGCGGCTGCAGCTCGGCGCCCAGATCCTGAACCATGTCGATGAAGCGCGAGAGCGTGCCCTGGCTCTCGGTGGCGCCGCGCAGCGACGAAATCTTCTCGCGCATCGTGAGCTGATAGCGCGGCAGGTCGGAAGCGAGTTGCGCACCCTCGTTGGCGATCAGCAATCCGACGCCGACCAGCGCCCCGAAGGCGACCGTGACGACGAGCATGACGGCAGGCACCCGCGGCAGCCCGGTCCGACGCAGGGCGCGCACGGCCGGCACCAGCACGAAGCTGAGGAGAATCGCGAGCGTGACGGGGACGAGGATCTCGCGCCCGAAATAGAGGGCGGCCATCACCGCCACGACGAGGAGGAACGAGGCCAGCGCGGTGATGAGCGGCAGAGCCCGCCGGAGGCGCTGGGCCGTGACGGGATCGTCGCTCATGAATGACGCCTCACCTCTTTACGCTTCCAACACGCCGGTGCGGAGCCTCGGCCCCCACCATCCCGAGCCGTCTCAGCCGGCGGCGGGCGCCGTCTCGCCCAGCGCGGCGCTGATCTGGCTGAGAAGCTTCGAGAAGTCGACCGGCTTCGGGTGGTAATCGTCGCAGCCGGCCTGGATCGCCTTGTCGCGATCCCCGGACATGGCGTGGGCGGTGAGCGCGATGATGGGAATCCGCTGCGTGTCGCTTCCCGACTTCAGGGCACGCGCCGCCGACCAGCCATCGAGAACCGGCAGGTTCATGTCGAGGAGGATCACGTCCGGACGTGAGGCACGCGCCTGCTGCACGCCGGCCTCGCCATCATGGGCCAGGACGACCTCGTGGCCGCGCCGTTTCAGGCGGCGGGACAGGAAGTCCCAGATCTCCTCGTGATCCTCGACCAGCAATATCTTCGCCATCACGCGCTAACCCCTTCGGCACGAGCCGCCGCACGGCGTTTCCCAACGCGCGGCGACGCGCAAACGTCGCATATCCGGTGACGAATCCATCCCGTGCAAGCCGGTCGAACCGTCAATCCTCCGCGTCGAGATGGAATCGTACGGTCTCGATATTGGCGCGCTCGAAGGCCTGCAACACGTGCTGGTAGGAGCGCTCCATCTCGGTCGGAGCGTCGCCGGGTGTGTCCTCCGGCTTCAGCACGAACATCAGCATCGAGCGCCCGGTCACATCGTAGCGGTTGCCCACCGGGAAGCTCTCCGCCTCCTGATTGTCGGGCAGGTTCGTGTCGATGAGCCGGGTCCAGGCACTCCCGCCGACCGATTCCGGCAGCGTGAACGAGACGACGTCGTGATAGGCGTTGTAGAGCACCAGCAGGGTGGCGTCGCCGCCGCGGCGATGGATGCCGGTCGCCTGCGCGCGGCCGTCGAGCAGGACGGCGAGGGACCGGGCAGCGGCGTCGTTCCAGCCCTCGGTCGACATCTCCTCGCCGTCGGGCCGAAGCCACGTGACGTCCTTGACGCCGAGATCCTCGTCGAAGGCTCCGGTCAGGTACCGGCCACGGGTCAGGATCGGCAGAGCATTGCGCAGGAGCATGAGGCGCTGCGCGAACTCCGCGAGGTCGCGCTCCTCTTCACCGATCGCGGCCCAGTCGATCCAGGAGACCTCGTTGTCCTGGCAGTAGGCGTTGTTGTTGCCGTTCTGGGTCCGGGCGAACTCGTCGCCGGCCAGAAGCATCGGCGTGCCGCGCGACAGGAACAGCGTCGCCAGCATGTTGCGCATCTGGCGGAGGCGGACAGCACGGATCTCGGGATCGTCGGTCGGGCCCTCGACGCCGTAATTGTAGGAGAGATTGTGGGAGTGACCGTCTCGGTTGTCCTCTCCGTTCGCCTCATTGTGCTTCTCGTTGTACGAAACGGTGTCGTTCAGCGTGAAGCCGTCGTGCGCGGTGAGGAAGTTCACGGAGGCCCAGGAGCGGCGACCGCGCTTGTTGAACTTGTCGGCCGAACCCGTGATCCGCGAGGCGAGCGACGGCAGAAGTCCCTCGTCCCCCTTCCAGAAGCCGCGCACATCGTCGCGGAAGCGGTCGTTCCACTCCGCCCAGCCCGGCGGGAACCCGCCGACCTGATAGCCGCCGGGGCCGCAATCCCAGGGTTCGGCGATGAGCTTGACCGAGTTCAGGACAGGATCCTGGCGGCAGGTATCGAGAAAGCCGCCACCCTCGTCGAAACCGTAGGGCTCGCGGCCGAGGATCGTCGCGAGGTCGAAGCGGAAGCCGTCGACGCGCATCTCGGTCGCCCAGTAGCGCAGGCTGTCGGTGACGAGTTGCAGCACGCGCGGATGCGACAGGTTGAAGGTGTTACCCGTGCCCGTGTCGTTGATGTAGTAGCGCTGCTGGCCCGGCAGCAGCCGATAGTAGGACGCGTTGTCGATGCCCTTGAACGAGAGCGTCGGCCCCTTCTCGTTGCCCTCGGCGGTGTGGTTGTAGACGACGTCGAGGATCACTTCGAGCCCGGCGCCGTGCAAGCGCGCCACCATCTCCTTGAACTCGGAGAAGGCGAAATCGGGCACCGCGGCGTAGCGGCGGGCCGGGGTGAAGAACGAGATCGTGTTGTAGCCCCAGTAATTCACGAGGTCCTTCTGCTGCAGGTAATCGTCCTGCACGAAGGAGTGCACGGGCAGAAGCTCGACAGACGTCACGCCGAGACTCTTGATGTAGTCGAGCACCGCAGGATTGCCGAGGCCGGCATAGGTGCCGCGCAGGCGCTCGGGAACCTGCGGGTGAAGCTTCGTCAGACCCTTCACATGGGCCTCGTAGATGATCGTCTTCTCCCACGGCACGTCCGGCTTCCGGTCGCGTCCCCAGGTGAAGGCCGGGTCGATCACGCGGGAGCGGCGCGTGTAGGGAGCGCTGTCGCGGTCATCGAAGGTCAGGTCGTCGCCCGTCTCCATCTTGTAGCCGAAGAGGGCCGGGTTCCAGACGATCGAGCCGACGAGACCCTTCGCGTAGGGGTCGATCAGCAGCTTGTTGGGGTTGAAGCGATGCCCGGCCTCGGGCTCGTAGGGGCCATGGACGCGATAGCCGTAGATCGTGCCCGGGCGGGCGTCGGGCAGGTAACCGTGCCAGACTTCGTCCGTGTATTCCGGCAGCTCGATCCGCTCGATCTCCTTCTCGCCCGCATCGTCGAAGAGGCAGAGCTCGACCTTGGTGGCATGTGCCGAGAACAGGGCGAAATTCACGCCGAGCCCGTCCCAGGTCGCCCCGCGCGGATAGGGCAGCCCTTCGCGGATGCGGGACCGCGCCGCGCGCGCACCCGCTGCTGGCGACGACCCGTTTCTCGTATGCTCGACCATGTTCACTCCGGAAGAACGGGGCTGCCCCGCGCGAGCCCGCTCTCGCGTCGCAGGCGGGGCGCCCGAACCGGAACAGAACGTGCCGGTGGCGGCGAAGGTCCTTGGGCGCAGAAAAATTTCGCGGTGCACAACGACCGTCGGGGAGAGCCTTGCGCAGGAGCCCGGCCGAGGCCTGCGAGCCCGGTTTCGGAGGGGTCTCCGCCGGGTCGGGTCGGGGCGATTGCGCGGATACAGGTCGTTCGACCTCGGCTTTCTTCATCACGCACGGTGGTCGGGGCGGAACAGCGCGGATCCGGGAATGGGCTATGTCTCTCGCTCCCCGTGCTGCGCTGCCGCTCTCCGTGCTAGAGTCGGGGCGAAAGCCCGGTCCGGGTCGCCAATGCTCGGGATCTACCGACGGAGTACGGTCATGATCGACGAGGGAGCCGAGAAGCGCTTCGGCCTGCAGACCATCGCGGACCGGCACAGTGTGAGCCTCGACGCGGTGCGGCACCTCCTGCGCGCGTTGGAGGCGGGCCACGGCACCATGGCGCAATTCGACCATCCGGAACTCGGCGGCTTGGGCCAATGGTTCGCGGGTGGCATGGTGATGGTCGGGCGCATGTTCGATGCAGAGCTGAAGGCGCGCGTCTCGGCTCTGTGCGGCGAGCTCGCGGCCTCGCTGCCACCGGCAGGCTGGAGCACGGCAGCGACCGGAGGGCCGGGCTCATCCCAGTGGTGGCCCACCGATCTCGGCACGCCCTCGACGACGGGGGCGCAGGACGGATTGCGCTACGCCTACTTTCCTCTGACGCGCCGCCTCGCGGTCGCATCCTCGAAGGGTGTCGCCATCTACGATACAGGCGAGCACGCGATTTCCGGGGCCTCCCAGGCGAACGGCGCCGTGCGCTTCACGAGCGCCTTCGGGGATGTCGATCTCGCGACCCTGAGGCGGGTCGATGCGGCGGAGGATGAAGCCTCGAACGTTCAGGGTCCTTCCGGACCCACCCAGGCGCCGCCCGCCGAGCGACCGGATTCGGGCGCCGAGATCATCCGGACGATCGAGGCGCTGGCCGAACTGCAGAGAAAGGGCGTGCTCACGGAGGCCGAATTCACGGGCAAGAAGGCGGAGCTCCTCTCTCGTCTCTGAGGGCGCGGCCCCATATATCCATCAGCGGCCCGAGCCCGCCGCGCCGGGCTCCGCATGGCCGACATCCGCGACCTCATCGATATCCGCACGATCTACCACGAGGCCGCCGCCGCCGATTACCCGCTCGGGCGCGAGATCCTCGACCGGTATCCTCTGGCGGAGCGGATCATCGTTCCGTCGCACTGGAACATCCCGACCCTGCACGGCAATGCCGGCTCGGTCGAGGATTGGACGCGCATCAAGCGCTCCGTTCTGGTGCTCGGCGTGAAGAAGGGGCTCGCGATGCGCCCGAACGGCCGCAGCGCCCACTTCATCGCGCCCTCGACCTCGAACGGCTGCGCGATGGCCTGCGCCTATTGCTACGTGCCGCGCCGCAAGGGCTACGCGAATCCGATCACGCAGTTCGTCAACACCGAGGCGATCGCGGCCTCGATCCGGCGTCATGCCGAGCGCCAGGGATGCCTGCCGGCGCCCGACCAGATCGACGATCGGGCCTGGGTCTACGATATCGGTGAGAATGGCGATCTCTCGGTCGACGCCGTGATCGGCAGCGGCGTGCGCGACTTCGTCGAACTCTTCCGCGACATCCCGAACGCCAAGGCGTCGTTCGCCACCAAGGCCGTCAACCGCGATCTGCTCGGCTACGATCCGCAGGGGCGGACCCGAATCCGATTCTCGCTGATGCCGGAGCGCATCGCCCGCATCGTCGACGTGCGCACCTCGCCGATCCCGGAGCGGATCGCTGCCATCGACGACTTCGTGGCCGCGGGCTACGAAGTCCACGTCAATTTCTCGCCGGTGATCCTCTACGAGGGTTGGGAGGCGGACTGGCAGGCCCTGTTCGAGACCCTCGACGACACGCTGTCGCCCCGCGCGAAGGCGCAGCTCAAATGTGAGATCATCCTTCTCACGCACAATGCCGCCTTGCACGAGGTCAACCTCGGCTGGCACCCGAAGGCCGAAGCCTTGCTGTGGCGGCCCGATATTCAGGAATCGAAGCGCTCGGAGGGCGGCGGCGAGAACCTGCGGTATCGCAGCGGCTGGAAGGGACGTTGGCTCTCCCGCTTCAAAGCGCTGCTCTCCGCGCGCATGCCGTATTGCTCGGTGCGCTACGCCTTCTGACGAACCGGGGTCGGGCCTGCGCGTTTCGGAACACCTCCTCGAAGGATCCCGGATGAGCGACCACGAGACCCATATCCGCGACGCCGTCGCCCTCGCCCGCAGCAATGCGGAAGAGGGCGGCTCACCCTACGGAGCCGTGATCGTGCGGGATGGGACGGTGCTCGCCCGCTCGGTGAATACGGTGCATCGGACCAACGACCCGACCGATCATGCGGAGATGGTCGGGCTGCGGGAGGCCAGTCGCCGCCTCGGCAGCCGGGACCTCGCCGGCTGCATCGTCTACGCCAGTGGCCAGCCCTGCCCGATGTGCCACGCCGCGATGCGCCTGTCCGGCATTCGGGAAGGCTATTTCGCCTACACGGCAGAGGAGGCCGACACCTACGGCTTGCAGACGGCCGGCCTCTACGCCGAATTGTGCCGGCCGCTCTCCGAGCAACCCATGCGGCTCGAACAGATCCGGCCGACAGACGAGACGCCGCCCTACGCGGTCCGGCGCGACCGGAGGCCGGAATGAGGCCCCTTCAGTGCGTCCAGGGCGCGGTCCGGTTGAACTTGAAATTGTCCGAATAGGACAGGCCCTTGCGCATGACCGGCCTGTGCGGCTCCTCGACCCGGTAGGCGATGCCGGCGCGCTTGGCGTAGGCGACGGCCTCCTCCTGGGTGTCGAATTCCAGCTTGACCTGCTGCAGCATGTCGGACGAGCCGGTCCAACCCATGAGCGGGTCGGTCTCGCGCGGGCTGGTCTGGTCGAATTCGAGGAGCCAGGTCTTGGTCCGGGCGAGGCCCGACTGCGAGGCATCCTTCGAGGGCTGGAAGATGCGGGCGCTCGACATGGGTCCTGACGGTCTCCGAAGGTGATGGTCGGGGCGATAGGATTCGAACCTACGACCCCCTGGTCCCAAACCAGGTGCGCTACCAGACTGCGCTACACCCCGACATGGGAGGTTTCTAGGGACAAGCCGGCGGGCCGGCAAGTCGCGTTCACGTCGCTGCCCGTGTGTTCGCGGACGAAGCGGCCGACCTGGGCAAGCGATTGGGCTCCCTCATTCAGCCGTTGATGGAACAGATGCCATGCGTGGATCATGTGAGGCCAGACGGCGAGCGTCACCGGAACGTCTGCCGCGGCGAGTTTGCCCGCCAGCCGCACGGCGTCGTCGAGGAGTGTTTCGGCCGAGCCGACCTGGATCAGCGTCGGCGGAAGCCCTGTCAGATCGGCCTGCAGTGGGGAGACGAGCGGACCGCGCGGATCCGACCCGTCGAGGTAGGCGGCCGCGAGTTCGCCGAGATAGGCCCGATGGATGATCGGATCGACGGCGTCCTTCGTCTCGATGCTGGCGCCCGTCATCTCGAGATCGACCCAGGGCGAGGCGCACCACAGGCAGGCGGGCAGCGGATCGCCCGCCTCGCGCAGGCTGACCAACGTCGCGAGCGCGAGCCCACCCCCGGCACTCTCGCCGCCGAGGCAGATCCGCTCGGGTGCGATGCCGGAGGTCAGCAGGAAGCGGTAGGCTGCCAGGGCATCGTCGAGGGCTGCCGGGAACGGATGTTCGGGCGCGAGGCGGTAGGATAGGGCGAGCGTCCGGCATCCGGCCTCGCGCCCGGCCATCGCGACCATGACCCTGTGGCTCGCGAGCGATCCCGAAACGTACCCGCCTCCGTGCAGGAACAGTAGCACGCGGCTCCCGTCGGCGGAGGGTGTCGCGGACCATTCGGCCGGGACGCCGCCGGGTTCGGCGGGCTCGATCCTCACATCCGGCGGAAGCGTCGAGAGGCTGCCGATCCAGTCGAGCCGCTCCCGCCGCTCGGCCAGACCGGTCGGCCGCGGGCGCGAGGCAAGCAGGGCGCGGACGCTGTCGATCTCCGATGATGACATGGCAGGCCCCCGACGCGGACGGCGACCGACGCTCGCACGCGTCCGTTCGGCCGCAAAGGGCCGGCCGCGCCGCGCTTGACCTCCGTACGGATGCGTCCCACCTGCGCCGCGAGGGCGCGACGAGCGACATGGCACGAGTCCCGGAGACCCGATGATCGACCTCTACTACTGGCCGACCCCGAACGGCCACAAGGTGACGCTCTTCCTGGAGGAGACCGCCCTGCCCTACAGAATTCAACCGGTAAACATCGGCAAGGGAGACCAGTTCAAGCCGGACTTCCTCAAGATCGCCCCGAACAACCGGATGCCCGCGATCGTCGATCACGAGCCGGCGGGCGGGGGCGATCCCGTCTCGATCTTCGAGTCGGGGGCGATCCTGCTCTACCTCGCCGAGAAGACGGGCCGCTTCCTGCCCCAGGATCTGCGCGGCCGGGTGGAGGTCCTCCAATGGCTGTTCTGGCAGATGGGAGGGCTCGGCCCGATGCTCGGCCAGAATCACCACTTCTCGCAATATGCGCCCGAGAAGGTGCCCTACGCCGTCGATCGCTACGTCAACGAGACGAACCGCCTCTACGGCGTTCTCGATCGCCGCCTCGCCGACCGGACCTTCGTCGCTGGCCCGGATTATTCGATCGCCGACATGGCGGCCTATCCGTGGATCGTCCCTTGGGAGAAACAGGGCCAGGATCTCGACGAGCACCCCCATCTCAAGCGTTGGTTCACGGCGATCGGCGAGCGCCCGGCGACGAAGGCGGCGTATGCGCGTGCGTCCGAGGTCAACCCAAACCATGGCCAGCCGATGAGCGCCGAAGCGAAGAACGTGATGTTCGGGCAGAATGCCGTGAACACCCAGCGCTGAGCGGGATTGCGGAATCGCACCGTTCGTCTCCCGCGAACGGCGTGTAGCACCAGCCTCGACGGCGCGCGGGAGATCCCCCGCGCGCCGGGCGTATCCCCTTTCCCCGGCGCGGTTTTTTCGGTTCCAGCGATCGAACTTTGCGGTGGCCTCGGCGTTACCGGCCCATGACCGCGCCCCGACGCCAGATGTCGCCGACCCAGGAGTTGATCAGCCGCGTGATGCGGATCGTCCGCATCTGCCCGGAGGCGGCGGCCGAGGTGCTCGAGCTGATGTTTCTGGTCAGCCAGATCGAGGCCCTCACCACCGTCGACCGGGACTATCGGGACGCGCGGCGCGTCATCAGCCGCCTCCGGCACCCTCTGTGGGACCTCAATCCCGGCGAGCGCGAGACGCTGCTGAGGGCCGCCGAGACGATCCGCAAGGCGTGCCGTCTCAAGGAGAGCGAGATTCCCCCCACGCCGCTCGCCGATATCGGGGAGCGCGAGCGGATCGAGCGGGGGCTCGCTCTTGCCCTCGCCGGCGAGTTCAACGCCGCGCAGATCGCGCGCGTCACGGGGGCCGTCGCCGCCGTGCTGCAGGAGTGACGCGGCCCGGAATTCCGGGCCCCTCACCTCGACGGCTGCGCGAGCCATCCCCACATCGATGGGGCCAGCATCGATCCGGCCGCTCGGCGAGCGACCGGACGTTAGCTGAGCGAGGGAGATCCGCCATATGACAGCCGTGCGCCCGCTCGTTGCCCTGATGACCGCGAGCCTCCTCCTCGCTGCGTCGCATGCCTCCACGGCGAGCGCGCAGACCACGATCACGAAGAGCGAGACGGTTGTGAGCGGGAAGTCCGTGCGCCTCGCCATCGCCCCGAACCTGAAGAAGGATTGCTCTGAGGGGCCGATGCCGGAGTTCAAGATCACCGTCGCTCCGAAGAACGGCGCGACCATCTCCAAGACGGGCAAGCAGAAGACGCCCGCGAGTTTCCGCTGCCCGAACAAGGATGTGTCCGTTCAGGCCCTGTTCTACCAAGCCAAATCGAATTTTACGGGCTCGGACGAGGTCACGTTCGAGATCAAGAATTCCGACGGGCAGGTCCAGACGCAGAACATCAGGATCACCGTCCAGGCGGCCGGCGCGAAGAAGGATGATGCTGCCAAGAAGGAGAGCACTGACCTCTGATTGCTGAGCAGGCTCGACTTGGTAGAGCACTGTTTTTCGGCAAGCGGGACTGAGAGCGCCTGATTCCCGCCGAGGCGGACATTGTGTCTGAGCGGAGATGCGGCAGGTCCGGTGTTGCAAGCATCACACGCATGCACGGCGTGTTGACCGCACTGCGACAAAAGCGGGCCTGTCAGTTGCATCCGAGGCGAGACAGGATGAAGCTGTCCTCGTCGTGAAAGGGGTTTTCGAATGCCGATGCAGTCGACGAACGACCTGTTTCAGAGCTTCACCCGCGGGTACGAGGCCCGGCGCGACACAGAGATGAGCCTCTCCGAGTATCTGGAGGCCTGCCGCGACGAGCCCCTGATGTACGCGAGCGCCGCCGAGCGCATCCTCGCGGCGATCGGCAAGCCGGAGTTCATCGACACGGCCAAGGATTCCCGCCTCGGCCGCATCTTCATGAACCGCACCATCCGCACCTACCCGGCCTTCGCCGAGTTCTACGGCATGGAGGAGACGATCGAGCGGATCGTCTCCTTCTTCCGCCACGCAGCGCAGGGTCTGGAGGAACGCAAGCAGATTCTCTACCTCCTCGGGCCGGTCGGCGGCGGCAAGTCGTCCCTCGCCGAGCGCCTGAAGTCGCAGATGGAGGTGCACCCCATCTACGTGCTGAAGGCCGGCAACGAGGTGTCGCCGGTCTTCGAGAGCCCGCTCGGCCTGTTCGATCCCGACACGATGGCCGAGGAGATCCAGAACCGCTACGGCATTCCGCGCCGGCGCCTCACGGGCCTGATGAGCCCCTGGGCCTTGAAGCGCCTCGACGAGTTCAACGGCGACATTTCGCGGTTCACCGTCATCAAGGTGCGGCCCTCGCGCCTCCGCCAGATCGCCGTGGCGAAGACCGAGCCCGGCGACGAGAACAACCAGGACATCTCGTCCCTCGTCGGCAAGGTCGACATTCGGCGGCTCGAAACCCTCAGCCAGGCCGACCCTGACGCGTATTCCTATTCGGGCGGCCTGAACCGGGCCAACCAAGGCATCCTCGAGTTCGTCGAGATGTTCAAGGCGCCGATCAAGATGCTGCATCCGCTGCTCACGGCGACGCAGGAGGGCAATTACGTCGGGACCGAGAACATCGGTGCCATCCCGTTCACGGGCGTCATCCTCGCCCACTCGAACGAGGCCGAATGGCAGAGCTTCAAGACCAACAAGAACAACGAGGCCTTCATCGACCGCATCTACGTCATCAAGGTGCCCTACTGCCTCCGCGTGAACGAGGAGCAGCACATCTACGAGAAGCTGATCAAGGGATCGGAACTCTCGGATGCGGCCTGCGCGCCGGGCACGCTCGAGATGCTGGCGCGCTTCTCGGTCCTCTCCCGCCTGCGGGAGCACGCCAACTCGAACCTCTTCTCGAAGATGCGGGTCTATGACGGCGAGAGCCTGCGCGAGGTCGATCCGCGCGCCCGCTCGATGCAGGAGTACAAGGACACGGCCGGCGTCGACGAGGGCATGGACGGCATCTCGACGCGCTTCGCGTTCAAGGTGCTCGCTGCGACCTTCAATCACGACACGACCGAGGTCTCGGCCGATCCCGTGCACCTGATGTACGTGCTGGAGCAGTCGCTGCGCCGCGAGCAGCTCCCGCCGGAAATCGAGAAGCGCTACCTGGAATTCATCAAGTCCGAGCTCGCCCCGCGCTACGCGGAGTTCATCGGCCACGAGATCCAGAAGGCCTATCTCGAGTCCTACCACGATTACGGGCAGAACCTCTTCGACCGCTACATCGACTATGCGGACGCCTGGATCGAGGACCAGGACTTTAAGGACGCCGAGACGGGCCAGCTCCTCAACCGCGAGCTCCTGAACCAGGAGCTGACCAAGATCGAGAAGCCGGCCGGCATCGCGAATCCGAAGGACTTCCGCAACGAGGTCGTGAAGTTCGCCCTGCGCTCGCGGGCGCAGCATGGCGGCCGCAACCCGAACTGGACGAGCTACGAGAAGCTGCGCGAGGTGATCGAGCGGCGCATGTTCAGCCAGGTCGAGGAACTGCTCCCCGTGATCTCCTTTGGTTCGAAGAAAGACGGCGAGACGGAGAAGAAGCACGGCGAATTCGTCGAGCGCATGGTCGATCGCGGCTACACCGAGCGTCAGGTTCGGCGTCTCGTCGAGTGGTACATGCGCGTCAAGCAGGCGGGGTGAGGTCGCCCCCGTCGGGGGCACGGTTCCGGAGAACCCTCCGCCGCCAGCATTGCGGGCGACCGGCCGGGACGAAGGGACCGGTCGGGACATGAGGGCGAAGGCTTAGGCACCGGATGCACATCGTCGACCGTCGGCTCAATCCAGGCGGCAAGAGCCTCGCCAATCGGCAGCGCTTCCTGCGCCGGGTCAAGGATGTGGCCCAGCGCGCCGTGCGCGAATCTGCCCGCGAGAAGGACATCAAGGACCTCGGCAAGGACGGGCGCGTCAGCGTCCCCGCCGACGGCGTGCGCGAGCCCCGCTTCTCCCGCCAGCCCGGCAGCGGCCTGCAGGACCACATCCTGCCCGGGAACAAGACCTACGTCGAGGGCGACCGGATCGAGCGCCCGCCGGGCGGCGGGGGCGGCGGAGGCGGCGCCGGAGAGGGGGGCGACGGCAGCGAGAACAGCGAGGACGCCTTCCAGTTCGTGCTCACCCGCGAGGAGTTTCTCGAGCTCTTCCTGGAGGATCTGGAACTGCCGGACCTCGCCAAGCGCCGCCTCGCCGTCGTCGAGTCGGAAGGGCTGCGCCGCGCCGGCTACACTGTCACGGGCTCGCCTGCGAACCTCGCCCTGACCCGGACGCTGCGCAACTCGATGTCGCGCCGCATCGCGCTGAAGCGCCCGAAGCCGGACGAACTCGCGGCTCTCGAGGCCCGGATCGCCGAGCTGCGTGAGGGCGACCCCGTCCTGCCCGATCTCGAGCTGAGCCTGGAGCTGCTGCGCGAGCGCTCGAAGCGCATCCCCTACGTCGATCCGATCGACCTGCGCTACCGCCGCTTCGAGCCCTATCCGCGGCCGGTGGCACAGGCGGTGATGTTCTGCCTGATGGACGTCTCGGGCTCGATGACCGAGCACATGAAGGACCTCGCGAAGCGGTTCTACATCCTGCTCCACATCTTCCTGACGCGCCGCTATCGGCACGTGGAGATCGTCTTCATCCGCCACACCGACCGGGCGACGGAGGTCGACGAGGAGACCTTCTTCTCCTCGCGGGAGACGGGCGGCACGCTGGTCTCCTCCGCACTCGTCGAGATGAAGCGCGTCATCACCGAGCGCTACGACCCGAACGACTGGAACATCTACGCCGCCCAGGCGTCGGACGGCGACAACGTCTCCTCGGACGGCCCGACCGCGACGGAATTGCTGCGCAGCCACATCCTGCCGGCTTGCCAGCACTTCGCCTATCTGGAGGTCGGCGACGAGAACGGGCCGCGGGCGGGCTTCGTCGAGCACCGCACCACCCTGTGGCGGACCTACGAGGGCATCGCCAAGTCCGGCGGCGCCATCGCCATGCGCAAGGTCAACCACCGCCGCGAGATCTACCCAGTCTTCCGCGAATTGTTCGGGCGCAAGGACGCCCGGGCGGAGGCCGAGGCTTGAGCCGTTCCTCACCCGAAGGGACAACAGCGAGAGAGGCCCGTTCATGGTCGGCAGCCTGAGCCGCGCGACGTCCCGGTCGGTCTCCGGATCGGCCGAGCCCCTGTTCACGGGCAACGACTGGGATTTCGACACGATCCGGCGGATCCACGACGCCTGCGAGGCGGTGGCCGGGCCCGAACTCGGGCTGTCCTGGTATCCGAATCAGATCGAGATCATCACGGCCGAGCAGATGCTCGACGCCTACGCGTCGATCGGGATGCCGCTGTTCTACAAGCACTGGTCCTTCGGCAAGCATTTCGCGCAGCACGAGGCGGGGTACCGCCGCGGCCTGATGGGGCTCGCCTACGAGATCGTCATCAATTCCGATCCGTGCATCTCCTACGTGATGGAGGAGAACACGGCCACGATGCAGACGCTCGTGATCGCCCACGCCGCGTTCGGCCACAACCACTTCTTCAAGAACAACTACCTGTTCCGGCAATGGACGGACGCGGAAGGGATTCTCGACTATCTCGATTTCGCCAAGGGCTTCATCAGCCGCTGCGAGGAGCGGCACGGGCATCAGGCGGTCGAGCAGGTGCTCGACGCCGCGCACGCCCTGATGAGCCAGGGGGTGCATCGCTATCCCCGCAAGAAGCGGCCCGACCTCGCCTCCGAGCAGCGGCGCGAGCGCGAGCGGATCGAGCACGGCGAGCAGATCTACAACGATCTCTGGCGCACCCTCCCCTCGAAGCCCGGCGCCGTGCGCTCGGACGCGGCGGCCGAGCGCCGCCGCGCCCTGCTCGAACTGCCGCAGGAGAACATCCTCTACTTCCTGGAGAAGGTGGCGCCCCGCCTGCGCCCCTGGCAGCGCGAGATCCTGCGCATCGTCCGGCTCGTGGCCCAGTATTTCTACCCGCAGCGTCAGACCAAGGTGATGAACGAGGGCTGCGCCACCTACGTCCACTATCGGATCATGAACGCGCTCTCCGAGAAGGGGCAGATCGGCGAGGCGGCCTATCTCGAGTTCCTGCAATCGCACACCAACGTGATCCGGCAGCCCAACTACGACGACCGATCCTATGGCGGCCACAACCCCTACGCGATCGGCTTCGCCATGATGCAGGACATCGCCCGCATCGCCGAGAATCCGACCGACGAGGACCGGGCGTGGTTCCCGGAAATCGCGGGAGTCGGCGACGGCATGGGCGTGCTGCGCGACATCTGGGCGAATTATCGCGACGAGAGCTTCATCGCGCAGTTCCTCTCGCCCAAGCTGATCCGGGACTTGCGCCTGTTCCACGTCGTCGACGATCCGGACGAGCCGGAACTGCGCGTGGAGGCGATCCACGACGAGCGCGGCTACCGGCGCCTGCGCCGGTCCTTCGCGCGCCAGTACGACGTGGCTTGGCTCGACCCGGATATCGAAGTCGTCGACGTGGATCTCGAGGGCGACCGCCGCCTGATCCTCCACCACAAGGCGCTGAACCGCATCACCCTGCAGAAGGACGACGCGCGGCGCGTCCTGCAGCACCTCGCGGACCTCTGGGGCTACGATGCGGTGCTGAAGGAGGTCGATCCGGCCACCGGCTCGGTCCTGGCCGAGCATACGGCGAGCGCGCGGCCGATCTTCTTCTGACGCGCCGGCCTCAGCGCGGCAGGACCAAGCCGGGCACGACGGTCCCCGCCGTGCCGAACAGCGCCGATGCGCGGGCGCAGCTGTCCGGGACGTTCTTCCGGTAGGCCTCGATGTAGCCGTGGGCGGCGAGCCGGAGGTCTCCCGTCTCCAGGTCCGGCATCTCGTATCCGAGGGAGCCGACGACCGCCTTGAGGCGGTCCGGGTCGCTGCGCAGAGCGGGGCAGAACAGGTTCACGAAGCCGGCCAGACCGGCGAGCTTGGCGGCGGTCTCGCTCCTCGAGGGCGGGATGCCGGATGCCGCCGGCGCCTCGGCCGATGCGGGCGTCCGGGCGGCGGCAAGGCACATCAGCGTCGCGATGTAGAGGGCAGCTCTCATCTCGTCTCCTCGCGCGGCGCATCGTTCTGCGCGGCCGTCGCGCACGCCGCGACAAGGATAAGAGCCAGGATTGACTTCCCCCGTCCAGACGTCATCCAGTCAAAGAGACGGGATGCGGGGAGAAACACGTGATCAGAGCATTTATGATATCATTATTAGGGATGATCTGGGCGGTAACATTTGCCGATGCTGCCCGACTTGCGATGGACGACAAGGCATCGCTCTGGCCAAGAGCGAGCATGCAGGAGAAGATCGACTTCACGAACCGGATGGGCAAGGCCTTCGTCGCCCTCTCGCCGGACCTCGACAGCCGCTTCTTCATGCGCTGCCTGGAGGAGACAGCCAATATCGGCGACACCAAGGACCTGCGCATGGAGGAGATGGTGAGGGCCTGCATCGCCGTCGGCAGCAAGGCGCCGTGAGGGCGACGGGGCGCTCGATCGCGATCATCGCGCGATCACGTTTCGGCGGGGTCCCGCGTTGATCGCGATCATCCCGGTGAGGCCTCGTACGAAACGCCCGGTCGGCCTGTCTCGACCGCCCGCTTTCGGCTACCCTGACCCCATGATGAGACCATGGCAGCCCCGCGCGTTGCGCCTGTTCGCGTCCGGCCTGCTGCTTGCCGGCTGCCTCCTGCGGGCGGATCCCGCCGCTGCGCAGGGCGTCCCGTTCGTCACCGGCTTCGGGGCCCTGCCCGCCTTCGCCTGGCCGCCAGCGGCGGGGAGCGAGGAGAACCGCTGGGCCGGTTCCTACGCCCGCCTGTCGACCGGGTTCGAGGTGTCCTCGTCGAAGCGGTTCGGCCGCTCGGCAGGGCCGACGATCGGGTTCGAGGGCGGCCGGATGTGGCAGGAGGGCCGCTTCGTCTTCGGCGTCGCCGGCGGGTTCGACTACCTGTCGGCGCTCGGCGGGGTCAGGCCCGGCCTGAGCGGCCTCGCCTACACGCGCGATTTCGCGGGCGCGCTGCAGGTCAAGGTCGGAACGCTCCTGACGCCCGACGTGCTGCTCTATGCCAGAGGGGGCGTGCTGGCCGTCCACGGGACGCTGCAGGACCGGGCACGGCCGGTCTCGCGCTCCTTCGCGCGCGAGGACATCGCCGTCGTGCCGGATGCGCATGTCGGCGTCGAATGGGCCGTGACCGACCGGCTCTCCGTCGCGGTCGAGGCGGGCGTGGTCGGCGGCAATCTCCGCTGAGGCCCCGGGCCAGCGCGCCGACAGCGAAATGCGCGGCCTCCGGCACCGTCCGGATGAGGCCGGGCGCCACCACCCGTACCGGCCGCGCGGCGGCGATTGCCGACTCGTCGCATTGATGCAGGATGCGGAGGAGCGGGCGCGCCCCGTGACGGGCAGGCGACGTCCGGCGCGCGGGGCCCGGCCCGTGCCGCGCTCCCGTCTCGGCGGGGCCGTCGCAGGAGGAGGCCGGGAGCATGCTCAGGCGCTTCGACCATCTGACCATCGTGGTGCGGGATCTCGACCGCGCCAAGGAGTTCTTCGCCGTCCTCGGCTTCCGGGAGGCCATGTCCGTCGTGATCGCCGGAGAGCCCTTCTCGGGCTACATGGGCGTTCCCGAGATCGAGGCGGACCACGTAACCCTCGTCCTGGCGGACGTGACGCCCCGGACCGAGATCCAGCTTCTGCGGTACCGTCATCCGGATCCGCTGCCCGATCCCCACATCCGCGACCTGAACAAGCTCGGCATGAACCACATCTGCTTTGCGGTGGACGATGTAGAGGAGGAAGTCGCGAGGCTGAGGGCGCACGGCTTCGAGCCGCGCAACGCGATGATGGATTTCCACGCGCGCAAGCTCGTCTTCATCGACGGGCCGGAGGGCGTCACCGTCGAACTGGCCGAGTGGCATTAGGCCGGCTGAAGCGGAGAGGTGCCCGCGCGCTCGACCGTCCCCGCGAGAAAGGGTCGGAAGCTTCGCCCTGATAGGAGCATGATTATTGAGATTGTGGAGAAGGCGCTTGCTGAGAGGGCCGCCAAGGGCCGTGGCTCGCTCCACCACGCAGTCACCCCACGTTTGAGAGGGTGACACCATGTCCGCCGCGGTGATCGCTCTCCCCCTCAGAACCGATGGCACGTGCCTCATGCATCGGAGCAGGGCTTCGCGGTAAAGATTCGGCCTGAACCGACGCTCGGAAATAGCCGGGGTCGAAGTGACGACAATTCAACGATGGCAGCACCGCGGCGCCATGAAGGTCGGGCAGCTCGGCAGCGGCAAGGTGCGCTCTTACTCGCTCTCGGACGCCATTCACCTCGCCATCATCGCCGGGCTCGCAAAAATGGGGCTGAGCATCACCGGGTCCGGCGAGACGCTATCGACCGGTCTCCACATGTACGCGTGTATGCACCTTCGCGAGCATGGCCACCTTGATAATTTCGCTCCGGTAGCGCTGACGCCCGACGGCGACGATTGGCTAACCCAGCCGAATTTCGACACCGTGCATCCGGAGAGGCAATACGTCGTGATGAGGATGCGTGGGATCGTGCGTGAGGTGTTCCAACGAATCAACTTGCAACGATCCCAATCTGCCAAAGCAATGGAAAAGGCGCGTCCTCACAGACGCGCCTTTTGTCATTTAAGCCGTTATTTCTGAATCGGCTCGGCTCGTTCGATAGCAGAAATCAAATTATCAATAAAAGCGCACAGTTTTAAAGCGTCTTCGCGAGTGTAATCATCGCTCAATGAATGATGCGTCGGATTTCGAAAGGCGAGCATTATACCACGACAAATGTGCGCAATTCCCTCATGTTCATCGTCATTCTCCGCTACACGAAGCAACCCCTTTGAAGGCGTCGAGTTGATAACTGAGTTAACAAGATTAGGTCCGGTGAGATCTTTGTCTATCTTAGAAATTTTCCGCAGCTTGTCCTCAAGTACCTGAGTGGCCTGATTGATTGCGCGGTCGAAATTCCCGGGCGCCGACAGTAAATCAGAGCACCTGGATTTTAGATCATCATCTTTGATTGAATTAAATAGGCTGCCAATTTCAACGATATTGCTATTTAGATGATGAATATGCTCAAGATAAGATATGAGTTGCGAAACTCTCGCTCGCAAAACTGCAGCCTCACAATACATTTTCGGCAGACGGCCACCAGCATCTCCCCAACAATGATCAAGACTAATTCGGATCTCTAAATCTATATCTGGAATTTGATCGACGACCGTATCGAGAATATTATTGAAATCTTCTGCTAAGACACCTGTGATGGGCCCGCTGGATGGCAGGGCGGACCGAAGGCCCAGCGCACGAGCGTACGCAGCCAGCATCCGTGTCCGCGGCTCGGTGATCCGCCCAATTCGACCGTGAGCCATTTACCCTGCCTTGTTGCGAAAAGGCCCAAATCGGACCCAAGCCCCAAGAAACGAAAAAAGCGGCTCTAGGCCGCCCTTAACAACGCTCTAAAACAGAAAGATAAAAATGGTCGGAGCGAGAGGATTCGAACCTCCGACCCCTAGTCCCCCAGACTAGTGCGCTAACCGGGCTGCGCTACGCTCCGACGCCCCGAGAGGGCTTGCGCGTCTTAGCTTTCCGGTATCGCCTGCGCAACCCCCATCCGCGGGGCGCGCACGGCGGCTGGTCGAGGCCGCGCGGGACGGTTAACCCGAAGCCTCGACACGCCCGCCGCACCGTTCGGACATCCATGACAGACAGACCGGTCGCCTTCGACCTCACCCGCCTGATCACGCGCCTGCGCCACGCGAGCCCGACGGGAATCGACCGCGTCGATCTCGCCTATGCCCGCTGGGCGCTCGAAGGCCCCGGCCCGCGCTTCGGGCTCGTCACCACGCCGCTCGGGCCGCGGGTCATCGACCGGGCCGGCGCCGCGGCGATCGTCGAGGCGGTCGCCGCGGGCTGGGTCGAGGATGTCGCGGCGGAGGCCGATCCCGTCTACCGGCGCCTCGCCGCCCGCCTCGGCGCGGAGACGCGCGGGCCTGCCCCCGCAAGCCCGCCTCGCGCACAGCGGGATGCGTGGCGCCGGCGCCGGATCCAGGCCGAGACCTCGCTGCGCACCCTGCGCGCAGGCGGCCCGGACGCGCTGCCGGCGGGGACCGTCTACGTCCACACCTCGCATCTGCGCCTCGACCGCCCCGAGCGCTTCGACTGGCTGTACGACCGGCGCGACCTGCAGCCGGTCTTCTTCCTGCACGACCTGATCCCGATCACGCATCCGGAATACGGTCGCCCCGGTGAGGCCGAGCGGCACGCGGCGCGGCTGCGCACGGTGGCGCGCCACGCGGCCCACATCGTCGTCAATTCGGCCGATGTCGGCGCACGGGTCGCCCGCCACATCGCCCGGACCGGGGCGACGGCGCCCGGCATCACCGTGGGCCACCTCGGCATCGAGGCAGCCTTCGGGCGGGAAGGACCGCGCCTCGCCCCGGACCGCCCGGTCTTCCTCGTCTGCGGCACGATCGAGCCGCGCAAGAACCACCTCCTGCTCCTCCATCTCTGGCGGTCCCTGGCCGAGCGGATAGGGCCTGCCACGCCCTACCTCGTCCTCGTCGGCCGGCGCGGCTGGGAGGCGGAGAACATCGTGGATCTCCTCGACCGCTGCGAGGCGATCCGCGACAGCGTCGTCGAGGTATCGGGGCTCTCGACGCACGGCCTCGCCGCGCTGATGCGCTCCGCGACCGCCCTGCTGATGCCGTCGTTCACGGAGGGCTACGGCCTCCCGGTGGTCGAGGCGGCGGCGAGCGGCCTGCCGGTCGTGGCCTCCGACATCCCGGTGCATCGCGAGGTCGGCGGCGAGGCGGCCCTGTTCCTCGACCCCCTCGACGGCCCCGGCTGGGGGCGGACGATCGAGGATCTCGCGGTGCCGGCCTCCTCCCTGCGGGCGGAGCGCGTGCGCCGCCTCGCGACCTACGCGCCGCCGAGCTGGGCCGCGCATTTCGAGCGGGTGGAGGCGGCGCTCTCCACGCTTCCCTCATAGCCTGCAGTTGCACCTGTGACGGCTGACGAATATGGAAAGACGTCAGCCCCACCCCCGATCGTGTCGGATGCCGAAGTCTTGCGCGGCGTCACCGTCGCCTCGGGCCCGGTCCCTGGCTATGGATGCTCCGGGGCGCGGCCTCCGCCGCGCGGACTTTGACGAGGATGGTGCGCATGAAGGTCGTCGATCTGGACCGGGACGCGATCAAGCAGGGGCTCGCCGACAACGCGCTCCTCGTCATCGACGTGCGCGAGCCGCACGAATACGAGGGCGGCCACATTCCGGGCGCGGTGCCCCATCCGCTCTCGAGCTTCGACACGGACGCCCTCGCCGCGCTGATCGCCGACGACCCGCGCCGGCCCGTCTTCTCCTGCGCGTCGGGGGTCCGGTCGGTGCACGCCCTCGCGGCGGCCCAGGCCGCGGGTCTGCCGATCGAGGCGCATTACCGGGGCGGCTTCAAGGATTGGGCGGCCTCCGGAGAGCCGGTCGAGTGATCGGGCGAAGACGCGGCGCTCGGGCGCCGTCATCCCGCATCGGGATCGGCCGTGTGCGGTGGCGCACCACGCGCCCCGGCCCGGCCGAGTAGGGCGCGAAGCGTAGGGATACCCATCATGCACAAGCGCCGGTTCTCGAACCTCCTCCTCGCTGTCGGGCTGGGAGCCCCGCTCCTCCTCGCCGGGTTCGCCGCGCCGGCCCAGGCGCAGGCCCCGGGCGGCCCGCCGCCCACCGTGACGGTGGCCAAGCCCGTCGTCCGCGAGATCGTGGAGCGCGATTCCTACACCGGCCGCTTCGACCCGGTGGAATTCGTCGAGGTGCGTGCGCGCGTCACCGGCTACCTCGACAAGATCGCCTTCCAGGACGGCGCCAACGTGAAGAAGGGCGACCTGCTCTTCATCATCGACCGGCGCCCCTACAAGGCGGCGCTCGACCAGGCGCAGGCGACGCTCACCTCCGCCAAGGCGCGCCTCAACTTCACCCAGACCGACCTGGAGCGCGCCCAGACGCTCAGCCGCTCGGGCAACATCTCCGAGCAGGTCACGGACCAGCGCCGGCAAGCCTCGCAGACGGCGCAGGCGGATGTCGACAACGCCGAGGCCGCGCTGCGCCAGGCCCAGCTCAACTACGATTTCACCGAGGTCCGCTCCCCCATCAGCGGGCGGATCAGCCGGCGCCTCGTCACCGAGGGCAACATCGTCATCACCGACCAGACGCTGCTGACGACGATCGTCTCGCTCGACCCGATCTATTTCGGCTTCACCGTCGATGAGCGCTCGTTCCTGAAGTACCAGGGCAGCCTCGGCATCGGCATGGGCGCCTCGCAGCAGGGCAAGGGCGTGCCGATCCTCATCGCGCTGACGGGCGAGGACAAGCCCACCCGCAAGGGCACCCTCGACTTCGTCGACAACCGCGTCGACAACCAGACGGGCACGGTGCTGCTGCGCGCCACCGTCGAGAACCCGGACAACTTCATCAAGCCGGGCCTGTTCGGCATCGTCTCCCTGCCGGCGACGAAGCCCTTCCAGGGCATCATGCTGCCCGACGAGGCGGTCTCGGCGAACCAGGACAAGCGCATCGTCTACGTGATCGCCGAGGACGGCACCGCCTCCGCCCGGGAGGTCAAGCTCGGCCCGAAGGTCGACGGCTACCGGGTGATCCGCGACGGGCTGAAGGGCGACGAGACCGTCGTCATCAACGGGCTCACCCGCGTGCGCCCCGGCGCCAAGGTGACGCCGGAGACGAAGACGCTGCCGCCGACCCGCTCCTGAGGCGCCGCACGGCACCCGAGCGGGAGACACGATTGACCGCCGCCCGTGGCCCGCGCGCCCCGGGCGTCGCGCCGCAGACGACGCAGGCTGCCGGCCGCCGCGAGGCGCCGGGCGGCGAGAGGTTTGACCGATGCGTTTTGCCCATTTCTTCGTCGATCGCCCGATCTTCGCCTCGGTCACGTCGATCGTCTTCCTGATCCTCGGCTACGTCGCCTACGCGTCGCTGCCGGTCTCGCAATATCCCGAGATCGTGCCCCCGACCGTGACGGTGCGCGCCTCCTTCCCCGGCGCGAACGCCGAGACGGTGGCGGCCACCATCGCGACGCCGATCGAGCAGGAGATCAACGGCGTCGACAACATGCTCTACATGACGTCGCTCTCCACGAACGACGGCAACATGCAGCTGACCGTCACGTTCAAGGTCGGCACCAACCTCGATATCGCGAACGTGCTGGTGCAGAACCGGCTCTCGGTGGCCCAGCCGCGCCTGCCGCCGGACGTGCGCAACCTCGGCGTCACCGTCCGCAAGGCCTCGCCCGACCTGATGCTGGTCGTGCACCTGCTCTCGCCGAACAAGACCTACGACCAGAACTACCTCGCCAACTACATCTACCTGAACATCCGCGACGAGATGCTCCGCCTCGACGGCGTCGGCGACATCACGATCTTCGGCGGCAACGAGTATGCCGAGCGCATCTGGCTCGATCCCGACAAGCTCGCGGCCTACGGCCTCACCACAACGGACGTCACCGGCGCGCTGCAGGAGCAGAACGTGCAGGTGGCCGCGGGCGCCCTCGGCGCGCCGCCGGCGCCCTCCTCGAGCGCGTTCCAGCTCGTGGTGCAGTCTCAGGGGCGCTTCCAGACGCCCGACGAGTTCGCCAGCGTCATCGTGAAGGCGCGGGACGGGCGCCTCGTGCGCCTGAAGGACATCGCCCGCGTCGAGATGGGGCAGAAGGACTACACGACGAACTCCTTCCTCAACGCCACGCCCGCGGTCGGCATCGGCGCCTTCCAGCGCCCGGGCACGAACGCGCTCGCGGCGGCCGCCACGGTGAAGGCGACGATGGAGCGGCTGAAGGGCAACTTCCCGCCCGACGTCGAGTACCGGATCGCCTACAACCCGACCGAGTTCATCGAGGAATCGATCCACGAGGTCTACAAGACGCTGTTCGAGGCGGTGGCGCTCGTCGTCATCGTGGTGCTCGTCTTCCTCCAGAGCTGGCGCACGGCGCTCATCCCCGTCATCGCGATTCCCGTCTCGCTCGTCGGCACCTTCGCGGTGATGGCGGCGCTCGGCTTCTCGCTCAACAACCTGACCCTGTTCGGGCTGGTGCTCGCCATCGGCATCGTCGTCGACGACGCGATCGTCGTGGTGGAGAACGTCGAGCGCAACATGGCCGAGGGGCTCTCCCCCGGCGAGGCCGCGCACAAGACCATGGACGAGGTGGGCGGCGCCGTCGTTGCGATCGCGCTGGTGCTCGCGGCCGTGTTCATCCCGACCGCCTTCATCCCCGGCATCTCGGGCCAGTTCTACAAGCAGTTCGCGCTCACCATCGCGGCCTCGACCATCATCTCGGCCTTCAATTCGCTCACCCTCTCGCCCGCGCTCTGCAAGCTGCTCCTGAAGCCGCACCACGCGCACGCCCAGCCGAAGTTCTTCCTGACCCGCTTCGTGAACTGGCTCGCCAACGGCTTCAACAAGGGCTTCGACAAGCTCTCGCACGGCTACGCCGCGACGATCCGCTTCCTGACGGCGAACGCGATCGGCCTGATCGCCATGCTCCTCGTCTACGCGGCCTCGATCGCCGGGACGGTCCACCTCGCGCAGACCACGCCCACGGGCTTCATCCCGGACCAGGACCAGGGCTACCTGATCGGCGTCGTGCAATTGCCCTCGGGCGCCTCGCTCGACCGCACGACGGAGGTCGTGACGCGGGCGGCCGAGATCGCCCGCGGCGTCGACGGGGTGACGAACACCGTCATCATCGCGGGCTTCGACGGCGCCACCTTCACGAACACCACCAACGCGGCGGTGATGTTCCTCACGCTCAAGAACGCCAAGGAGCGGGCGGCCCAGGGCCGCAGCGCCGCCGTCGTGACCGGCGACGTGCTCAAGGCCACGGCCGGCATCCAGGAGGCGCGCATCATCGTGATCCCGCCGCCGCCGGTCCGCGGCCTCGGCACGGGCGGCGGCTTCAAGATGCAGGTCGAGAGCCGGCAATCGTCGGATATCGGCCCGCTCCTCGCGGCCGCGGGCGAGCTGATCGGCCAAGCGAACCAGAGCAACGACGTGCAGCGGGTCTTCACGACCTTCGGCAACGACACGCCGCAGCTCTTCATCGACATCGACCGCACGGTCGCCCGGATGCTGGACGTGCCGCTCGCCAACGTCTTCTCGACGCTGCAGGCGAATCTCGGCGGCGCCTACGTGAACGACTTCAACACGCTCGGCCGCATCTACCAGGTCCGCGTGCAGGCGGACGCGCCCTTCCGCGTCAGCCAGGAGGACATCACGCAGCTCAAGGTCCGCTCCTCGACCGGGGCGCTCGTGCCGATGGGCACGCTCGCCCAGATCCGGGAGATCACCGGCCCGCAGATCGTGCAGCGGTTCAACCTGTTCTACTCGGTGCCGATCCAGGGCACGGCCAAGCCCGGCATCTCGACGGGCCAGGCGCTCGACGCCATGGAGCAGATGGCCCAGAAGGCGCTGCCCGGCGGCTACGCCTACGACTGGACCGAGATCGCCTTCCAGCAGAAGGCGGCGGGCGGGACGGCGATCTACGTGTTCGCCCTCGGCGTGCTCCTCGTCTTCCTGGTGCTGGCCGCCCAGTACGAATCCTGGGCGCTGCCGCTCGCGATCATCCTCGTCGTGCCGACGGGCGTGCTCGCCGCGCTCTTCGGGGTGCAATTGCGGGGACAGGACAACAACATCCTGACGCAGATCGGGCTGATCGTGCTGATCGGTCTGGCGGCGAAGAACGCGATCCTGATCGTCGAGTTCGCCCACCAGATCGAGGAGACCGAGCACAAGGGCCCGGTGGCCGCCGCCGTCGAGGCGTGCCGCCTGCGCCTGCGCCCGATCCTGATGACGGCCTTCGCCTTCATCCTCGGCGTGCTGCCCCTCGTCATCGCGACGGGCCCCGGCGCCGAGATGCGACAGGCACTCGGCACGGCGGTGTTCTTCGGCATGATCGGCGCCACCGTGTTCGGCCTGTTCCTCACGCCTGTCTTCTACGTCGTGATCCGCAACATCCTGATCTGGCTCGCGAAGAAGCGGGGCAAGGACCCGCAGAACACGACGCCCGACAAGCACGACCCGCACGCGACGCCGGCTCACCCCTAGAGCCGGCCCGCACGCCGCCACTCCCCGCGGCCCCGCTCCCCGTGTCGATTCGGCACCCGGGCGGGGCCGCAACCGTTCGGGGCGCCCCGCATTGAAGGGCCGGGGCGGTCGAGCGTGAGGGTTGCGGAATGGCGCGCGTGGTGGTCGTGACGGGTGGGACCTCGGGAATCGGCCTCGCGACGGCCCTTCTCTTCGCCGCCCGCGGCTGGTCGGTCGCGGTGATCGCGCGCGATCAGGAGCGTCTCGACGCCGCGCAGGCTGCGCTCGCGGCCCACGGGCACCCCGCCCTCGCGATCTCGGCCGACGTCTCCGACGCGCAGGCGGTCGATGCGGCCGCCGAGCGGGTCGAGCGCGAGCTCGGCCCCATCCGGGCCTGGGTGAACAACGCGATGTCGACCGTGGTGAGCCCGGCCGATCGGATCACGCCGGACGAGTACCGCCGGGTGACCGAGACGACCTACCTGAGCCAGGTCTTCGGGACGCTCGCCGCGCTCCGCCACATGAAGGCGCGCAACCGCGGCGCCATCGTGCAGGTCTCCTCCGGCCTCGGCATCCGGGCGGCGCCCCTCCAGGCACCCTATTGCGCGGCGAAGTTCGCGGTCTCGGGATTCACGGACGCGCTGCGGGCCGAGCTGATCCACGACGCCGTCGACGTGTCGCTGACGGTCGTCTACCTGCCCGCCGTCAACACCCCGCAATTCAACTGGGCGCGCACCCGGACCGGGCACGGGCAGAACGCGCCCGATCCCGTCTTCGACCCGCGCCTCTGCGCCGAGGCGATCCATTACGCGGTCGAGCATCCCCGCCGGGAGATCTGGGTCGGGCGCTCCTCGCTCATGATGGCCGTGGCACAGGCGGTCGCGCCGGGATTGGCCGACCGCAAGGCCGCCGACGCCTGGGAGAGCCAGCTCGAGGATCACCCGGTCCCCGACCGGGCCGGCAACCTGTTCGATCCGGTGCCGGGTCAGGTCGGCGCGGAGGGCCGCTTCGGCGAGCGCATGAAGCACACCCGCACCGAGTTCTGGACGAGCCGGGAGCGCGACCTCGTGGTGCTGGGCCTCGCGGGCGTCGCGGCGCTGGGGGTTGCGGGCCTGCTGACGGCCGCCCGGGCGCCACGCCGCCTCCTCGGGCGGCGCTGACCGCCCCCGTGCATTCGCCTCCCCGGCCTGCTAGGTCAGCCCACCGTCACCTGCCGCGAGACGCTTCGTGCCCGGATATCTGCCCTTCGCGGGCGCCCTCAAGCTGCCCGCCTATACCTGCGACAATTGCGGGTTCTGGCAGCGCCATTTCGAGGCTCCGCCGCATTGCCCGATGTGCCTCGACGCCCGCCACGTCGTTCCGCAGGACGGCTGGCGCTTCTGGACCGAGGGGCAGGCGCAGGAGCGCTTCCCCTGCCACTGGCAGGAACTGGAGCCCGGCGTTTGGCGGTTCTGGAACGAGCCCGTCTCCGGCATCGGGCCGAGCGCCTACCTGATCCGGACCGACGCCGGCAACATGGGCTTCGAGGCGTGCCCCGTCTTCAGCGAGGCGGCGCTCGATCACATCGCGAGCCTCGGCGGCATGCAGGTTCTCTCGGCCTCGCATCCCCATTCCTACGGCGCGCTGGTCCAGCTGCAGGACCGGTTCGACCCCGAACTCTGCCTGCCCGCGGCGGATTTCACCTGGAGCGCGGCCCTGCAGGTCTCCTGGCCCTACGACGATTTCCTGGAGCCGCTGCCGGGGCTGGAGCTTCACCGCACGGCCGGGCATTTCGACGGGCACGCCGTGCTGTACGACCGGGCGCGGCAGATCCTCTTCTGCGGCGACGCCCTGAAGTTCGAGCTCGATCCCCGCGACTTCCGGAAGGCGCTGACGATCTCGGCGCACAAGGCCTTCGTGCGGGGCGTGCCGCTGACGATCAACGAGCTTCGCCGCTACCGGGACGTGTTCGCCCAACTCGACTTCCGGCAGACCTGGACGCCGTTCGAGCCGGCGGCGAATTGCGGCCGCTCCGAGGTGCTGGCGTTGATCGATCGGATGCTCGGCACCCGCCCGCACGCGGCGCCTGTACCGCTCGACAGCCTGAGGGGGTAGGACAGGCCGCTCGACGGCGAGACGCCTGTCGCAATCGGCAGCCGCGACGCGCCCCCTCTCCAATTCGGGAGAGGGTTGGGGTGAGGGGTGCAGGTCTGTCCGAGGAGGTCGCATCCCTCATCCGGTCCGTGTGCCGAGCAACCGAAGTCTCCCGGACGGAAGAGGCGGATCCGCCCCGACCGCGGGGTACGACGGCAGGGCCGCGTTCCCCGGCCTATTGCTCCGGCGGGAGCCGCAGGGCCGCCAGCGCGTCGCGGCAGGCCTTCAGCTCGGCGAGCGCCTCTTCCAGTGCGGCGCGCGCCCTGTCCGCGCCGGCCTCCCGCGGCGGCTCGGCGGTGCTCGCCTCGCCGGCCGGCTCGGTCTCCTGCGGCGAGGGAGCGTCGGCCGCAGCCTCGCCGCGGCCGACCGCCTGGACGAAGCGGACCCCGTTCTCGCGCAGCACCCGCTGGGCGCCCCGGATCGTGTAGCCCTGGCCGTGCAGGAGCTGTCGCACGCCGCGCAGGAGGTCGACATCCGTGGGACGGTAATAGCGCCGGCCCCCTGCCCGCTTCACCGGGCGGATCTGCGCGAAGCGGGTCTCCCAGAAGCGCAGGACGTGCTGCGGCACGTCGAGATCCTCTGAGACCTCCTTGATGGTGCGGAAAGCGTCGGGCGCCTTCTCGGCCCGGGGGCCGATCTCGGCATCCTCGGTTACGGCTGCGAGCGTCATGGTCGCTCCCCTTCCCTACCGACCGGCCCTGCGCGGGCGTTGCGCCGCCCGTCGCCGCCGGTGCGGGCCGGCCTCAATCGTCGCCGTCGGTGTGATCGGCGCCATTGGCCCCGTTGATCCGCGCCTTCAAGACGTTCGACGGCTTGAAGACCATGACCTGCCGCGGCTCGATCGCCACCTCGACGCCGGTCTTCGGGTTGCGCCCGACCCGTTTGCCCTTGCTCCGCACGACGAAGGAGCCGAACGAGGACAGCTTCACCGTCTCCCCCTGCGCGAGGCAGGTGCAGATCTCCGACAGGACGGTCTCGACGAGAGCGGAGGATTCCGTGCGCGAGAGACCAACCTGCTGGTAGACGGCCTCGCTCAGATCGGCGCGTGTGACCGTCTTTCCTGTCATGCTTCGACCCCCCCGGCGATTCGACGCTTGCGGCGTATCTCTATGATCCCGCACGCTAATCGGCGCCGTACCCCGGGTCAACCGCGGCTCTCGGGATCGGGCGGCGAAAACGAATCCGATCCGTTCGGGTTGCGCGGACAGGGGCGCTCACCAGCGGATGAGCGCGGCGCCCCAGGTGAAGCCGCCGCCGATCGCCTCGATCATGACGAGGTCCCCCTCGCGGATGCGCCCGTCCTTGCGGGCGACGTCGAGGGCGAGCGGGATCGAGGCCGCCGAGGTGTTGCCGTGCCGGTCGACCGTCAGCACCACCTTCTCGCGCGCGATCCCGATCTTGTCGGCCGAGGCCTCGATGATGCGGCGGTTGGCCTGATGGGGCACGAACCAGTCGAGGTCGTCGACGGTGATGCCGGCACGCCGGAACGCGTCCTCGATCACGTCGGTGACCGACCCCACCGCGAAGCGGAACACCTCCCGGCCCTCCATGCGCAGGCGGCCGGTCGTGCCCGTCGTGCCCGGCCCGCCATCGACGTAGAGCTTCGAGCGGTGGCGGCCGTCCGAGCGCAGGCTCGTGCTCAGCACGCCCCGGTCCGCGTTGGAGCCGGCGCCCTCGCGCGCCTCCAGCACGATGGCGCCGGCGCCGTCCCCGAACAGGACGCAGGTGGTCCGGTCCTCCCAGTCGAGGATGCGCGAGAAGGTCTCGGCGCCGACCACGAGGGCGCGCCGGGCGGCCCCCGTCGTCAGGAACTTGTCGGCGGTCGTGACGGCGTAGACGAAGCCGGCGCAGACCGCCTGCAGGTCGAAGGCCGCGCCCTGATGGATGCCGAGGCCCGCCTGGATCTGCGTGGCGGTGGAGGGAAAGGTGTGGTCGGGCGTCGAGGTCGCGCAGATGACGAGGTCGATGTCCTCGGGCCCCAATCCGGCCTCGGCGAGAGCGGCCTGCGCCGCCCGGATGCCGAGGACCGAGGTGCTCTCGCTCTCGTCCGCGAGGTGGCGCTGCCGGATCCCGGTGCGCTGGACGATCCACTCGTCGGATGTCTCGACGCGCTGCGCGAGCTCGTCGTTCGTGACGGCGCGTGCCGGGAGGGCCGAGCCGCAGCCGACGATGACGGAACGCAGGGCTACCATGAGGATCCTTCTCCCGCCGGCCTCATGCGGAGACCACGGCGGGCGTCTGGTCGAGCATGTCGCGGATCGTGCGCATGAGATCGTGGCGGGCCATGTCGTGGGCAAGGTCGATGGCCGCTGCGAAGCCCTGCGCGTTCTCCGAGCCGTGGCTCTTGATGACGATGCCCTCGAGCCCGAGGAACACGCCGCCATTGGCGCGGCTCGGGTTCATCTTCTCGCGAAGGGCCTGGAACGCGCGGCGGGCGAAGAGGTATCCGATCTTGGCCGACAGGGTGCGGCTCATGGCCGAGCGCAGGTAGGAGCCGATCTGCTTGGCGGTGCCCTCCGCCGTCTTCAGGGCGATGTTGCCCGTGAAGCCCTCCGTCACCACCACGTCGACGGTGCCGCGGCCGAGATCCGTGCCCTCGACGAAGCCGTGATAGGCGAAGTTCGGCAAGTCCATCTCGCGCAGGAGGCGGGCCGCTTCCTTCACCGCCTCGTTGCCCTTCATCTCCTCGGTGCCGACATTGAGGAGGCCCACCGTCGGCCGGTCGAGGTCGAACACGATGCGGGCCATGGCCGCGCCCATCACCGCCATCTCGACGAGGTGCTCGGCGTCCGTCCCGATCGTCGCGCCCACGTCGAGCACCACGCTCTCGCCGCGGATCGTCGGCCACAGGCAGGCGATGGCCGGGCGCTCGATGCCGGACATCGTCTTGAGGCAGATCTTCGACATCGCCATCAGCGCGCCCGTGTTGCCCGCCGAGACGCAGGCATCGGCCTGCCCGTCGCGCACCGCCTGGATCGCCTGCCACATCGAGGATTTGCCGCGCCCCTGGCGCACGGCCTGGGAGGGCTTGTCGTCCATCGCCACCGCGACCGAGGTGTGGCGGATCTCGACGGCGCCCTTCAGGCGCGGCTCGGCCTCGACGAGGGGCCGCAGGACGGCCTCGTCGCCGAACATGAGGAAGGTCGTCTCGGGATGGCGCTCCCGGGCGATGGCCGCACCCGGCACGACGGTCGACGGCCCGTGATCGCCGCCCATGGCGTCGAGCGAGATGCACACGCGTTGTGACATGGGTGTTGTGTCGCGGCCTCGTGCGGAGGGCTGCCGGGTCGCGGGGGCTCGCTCTGTTCGAGGGGACCGCCCGGCGCCGCGGAAAATAGCGATCCGGGCGGGGCGGGCAAACGAAATCTGAGTCCGGGCGGATTCGGCGCCCTATTCCCCGCCGGGCTGGCCGTCCCGCAGCCGGGCGAGAGCGGCGAAGGGCTTCTCCTCCTCGCCCTCCCGCAATTCCTCGAAGGCGATGCCGGGCTTGCGCGGATACGGGTCGAGGCCGAGAGCCAGGAACTCGGCGGTGAGCGCGCCGAAATCGATGCGGCCGTTCACGATCGGATCCGGCAATTCGGCATCCTCGGCGTCGGTGCCGACGAGCTGATCGGCGTTGGTGAAGTCGACCTCGACCGGTTCGCTGACCTTCGCCTCGAACGGGTCGAGGCTCACCGTGCAGACCTGCGTCACGCAGGCCTCGACGGTCCCGGTGACGCGGAGCTGACTCAAGGAGCCGTCGAGATCGAACCGGCCGACGAGATCGCGGATCGCGGGGATGCCGAAATCCCGGGCGAGCGCGTCGCACTCGGCCTGCGTGGCCTCGACGGTGACCGTGCCGCGCCCCTGCGGCAGGCGCTCGACGTTGACGGAGCGGGTGAGCGGGCCGCCCTCGTGCCGGTACATCTCGCTACGGGTCATGCTGCATCTCCGAACGCGTCCGGATCGGGAAAGGGCGGGGCGGCGAGGATGGCGTCGAGATCGGCCCGCGCCAGCCCCGCATTGGCGGCCCTGACATAGGCCGCGAGCCCGGCCGCGGCCCCGGGCTCCTCGCGGCCCAGGACGTTGCGGGCGAGCGCCGCCGCCAGGGCGGCCTGATCGTCCGCGTCGAGGGCGGCATCGTAGCCGGCGGCGCGCCCGTAGAAGGCCGCACCGAGCTTCTTCATGCGCTTGGGCACCCCGAAATCCCCGACGCCGAGTTCCCGCAGCGACGCATCGAGCTGCAGGAAGACCGAGTTCACGAGGTCCTGCGCCACGTCCGCGGCCGGGGGCGGCAGCGCGTTGAGCCTGCGCAGGACGAGGATGACGTGCAGGCTCAGGCACTCGAAGCGGCCCTCCACCGTATCGGGCACGCCGAGCCGCGCGTAGAGCCCCACCTGCCGCGACGCCTCGTTGATGCGGGCGTGCAGCTGCCGGATCGTCGCGCGGCGATCATCCCCGCGGCGGAAGAAGCGGGCGATCATCGGGCGCCCCCATGCCTCTGCGCGAAGGCTTTGGGGTGTGGCCGAGCTTGCCTTGTCAAAACCATAACCCCGCGGTACGGCAACCCACGGCCAAGGCGCAAGCGTTCATCGGGCACAGGCCCGGAGCCCGCATCCGTGTCCGGGTTGCCAACAGTCTCAAGGGGGGCCGATGTCGCGCCGTCTCGTCTCGTCGCTCGCTCGTCTCGCCGTGGTCGGGCTCCTCGCCACCGGCGTCTCCGGCTGCATCGGCGAGGATCTTCGGCACGGCTACCAGATCGATCAGGCGGCCGTCGCGTCGATCAAGCCCGGCGCGAGCCCGGAGCAGGTCCTGCAGATCCTCGGGTCGCCCTCGACGGTCTCCACGGTCGGCAACAAGTCCTGGTACTACATCTCCCAGAACACCCGCCGCACGGTGATGTTCCTCGGCGAGTCGGTGCAGGATCAGAAGGTGGTCGCGGTGTATTTCAGCCCCGGCTTCAAGGTGGAGCGCGTGGCCCTCTACGGGCTGCAGGACGGGCGCGTGTTCGACTTCATCGAGCGCACGACGCCGACGAGCGGCGCGGACCGCGCCTTCCTCAGCCAGCTCTTCCGCGGCCTGACGCGCTACGAGCCCTTCGGCAGCGGCAGCAGCCCCGTGCCCGGCGCCAACCGCGGCCTCTGATCGCGGGTCGGCTGGAGCCCGCCGCGCCGCGCGGGCTCCTCAGGCGAGAACGGGCGTCCCGGCGAGCAGCCGGGCGATCTGGCCCGGCTCCTCGAAGAGATGGTCGGGACCGGTGGCGGCGAGCGCGTCGGCCCTTGTGTAACCCCAGGCCACGGCACCGAAGGCGCATCCGGCCGCGCGGGCGGCCTCCGCATCGCGGATCTCGTCGCCCACGCTGAGAACCTCCTTAGGCGCGACGCCGCAGCGGCGGATCAGCGCGGAGAGGCGCCGCGCCTTGCCGAAGAGCGAGGCGCCGCAGGCATAGGCTTCGACGAGGCCGGCGAGGTCCGACCCGAGCACGCGGCGCACGTTCGCCTCCGTGTTCGAACTGAGGATGGCGAGGCGCAGCCCGCGTCCCGCCAGCGCCGTCAGCGCGTCCGGCACGCCCGGGAACAGGCGCAGCCCGTCGATGTCGCGGGCCGCGAGCCCGTGCATGTGGCGCGCGATGGCCGGCAGCTTCCAGAGCGGCACGCCGAGATGCGCCACGATCTCGCGGGCGCCGAGCGCCCGCAGGGCCTCGACCTCGTCCTCGGCGATGCGGCGAAAGCGGTAGCGGTCCGCCACGCCGTTGATGACGGAGCAGAACCAGGGAAAGCTGTCGGCGAGCGTCCCGTCGAAATCGAGGACGACGAGGCGGCAGGGCGCGGGCGGGCGCTCACGGGTCATGGCGGGGCGGGCAAGGCAGAGGGGCGAGCGGAGAGGCCGCCTCAATAGCGCAGATTCGCCACCGGGACACGCAGGCGCATCACCAGCCCGCCCGGCGCCCATTCGTGCTCCAGGCTGCCGTCGAGCTGGCCCGCGACGCTCCGCTCGGCAAGCACCGTGCCGAAGCCGCGGCGGGACGGCGCGTGGGCGATCACGGGGCCGCCCGCCTCCGCCCAGGTCAGATGATAGCTGTCGCCCTCGATGCGGCCGGTCAGCGAGACGGTGCCGTTCTCCGTCGAGAGGCCGCCGTACTTCACCGCGTTCGTCGCCTGCTCGTGCATGATCAGCGCGAGCGCGGTGGCCGCCCGCTCGCCCACCGGCGCGTCGTCCCCGCCGATCGCCACGCGCGCGCGGCCGGCCTGCATGTAGGCCGCCATGATGAGCCGCATCAGGCCGAGCAGCGTCTCGCCCTCGACGGTGGGGGCGCTCTCCGGCGAGTGGGGCCGCACGTATTCATGGGCCTGCGCGAGGGCCGTCAGCCGCTCGCGGAAGGCCTCGACGAAGGGGCGCGCCTCGGGGTCGCTGCGCGCGGTCAGGGCCGCGATGCCCCCCACCACCGCGAAGATGTTCTTGATGCGGTGCGACAATTCCCGGATCAGGAGGTCGCGGGCCTCCTCGGCGCGCTTGCGCTCCCGGAGGTCGCGGGTCACCGTCGCGTAGCCGACCTCCCGGCCGGCCGCGTCGCGCACGGGGAAGATGTTGTAGAGCACGGCGATCCCCTCGCCCGTGCCGAAATGGCGGAAGGCGAGTTCCCCCTCCCACCAGCCGTCGCGGCGCACGGTCGGCAGCACCACCTCGTCGAGGATGCGCTGGCACGCCGGCATGAAATAATCCGCGATCCGGGTCTCCCGGGCGGCGGCGAGGTCGCCGAGCCCGACGAGGCGGAGCGCCGCCTCGTTGAGGTGAACGATCCGCCCCTCCGCATCGGCGACGCCGATGAAATCCTTGGACGTCTCGACGACGGCGGCGAGCTTGCGCGCCTCGGTCTCCGCGCGCTTCAGGTCCTCGATATCGGTGCAGGTGCCGAACCAGCGCTCGATCCGGCCGCTCGCGTCGCGGATGGGCATCGCCCGGCCGAGCGTCCAGCGATATGCGCCCGTATGGTGGCGCAGCCGGTACTCGATCTCGTAGGGCTCGCCGGTGGCAAGCGAGTGACGCCAGCGCGACCAGGCCCGGTCCTGATCGTCCGGGTGGAACATGCCGTTCCAGCCCTCGCCATCTGTCGAGCCGGAGGGCACCCCGGTGAACTCGTACCAGCGGTCGTTGTAATAATCGTGGAACCCGTCGGGCAGCGTGGTCCAGACCATCTGCGGCATCGCCGCGGTCATCACGCGGAACCGCCGCTCGCTCGCTTCGAGCTCCGCCTCGCGGGCGGTGATCGTCGCGAGATTCTGCCGGTGAGCGAGGAGCGCCGTGATCTGCCGAGCGAGCGCGCACATGGTCTCGCTCTGCGCAGGCGAGAGGCCCTGAGGCCGCGGCTCATGGTCGAGGACGCACAGGCTGCCAAGCGGCAGGCCGGAGGGCCCGCGGATGACGGCACCCGCGTAGAACCGCAGGAAGGGCTCGCCCGTCACGAGCGGGTTCTCGCGGGTCCGCCGGTCCGCGGTGAGATCCGGCACGACGAGGAGGGCCTCCTCGCGGATCGCGTGCGCGCAGATCGACCGGTCGAGGGGGGTCTCGGCGCAGCCGAACCCGATCTCGGCCTTGAACCATTGCCGCTCCTCGTCCACGAAGCTCACGAGGGCCGAGGGCGCCTCGCAGACGAGGGCCGCGATCCGGATCAGGTCGTCGTAGGCGGCGTCCTGCGGGGTGTCGAGGACGTGCAGGGCGCGCAGGTCCGCGAGCCGCTCGGCCTCGGACCAGGCCGGCTGGGCCACCTCGCCCGGCAATTCGGACGTCAATTGAGCTGATCCTTCTCCACACGCCGAGAGATAGTCAGCGTGCCCGCCCGGGAACAGGACAAAAACCACCGATCCGGTCGAAAGCCGCAAAAAAGTACGGCTGCCGCGGCGGGAGATCCCGGATCGCAGCAACCTTGCAAGTCAAGGCCGCGACATTCCGCGGCCAGATCAGGTTCTGTCTAAAAATACACAGTTGAGTCAGGGCGCCCGAGCCGAATCGGCGCCGGCATGGGAGCCGGCGCCGGGGCAGGGTTACGCGTCCTCGGCGCAGGCTGGTGCCTGCCGATCCTCAGGCGGCCTTCGAATCCGCGAGCGTCGGATAGTCGATGTAGCCTTCCGGCCCCTGCGAGTACCACGTCTTCGCGACGTCCTTGTTCAGGGGAGCGTCCTCGGCGATCCGGCGCGGCAGGTCGGGGTTGGCGATGAAGGTTCGCCCGAAGGCGACCGCGTCGGCGACGCCCTCGTCGAGGGCGGCCTGAGCGGACCGGCCGTCGTAATCCGAGTTGAGGATCAGGGGACCGCCGAAGGCGCGCTTGATCGTCGGCGCGACGGGGGGACGATTGGCCTTGCCGAAGGTACCGTTGGGGCCGGGCTCGCGCAGTTCCAGGAAGGCGATACCGATGCGCCCCAGGGCCTCGGCGGCGGCGCCGAACAGGGCCTCCGGGTTCGAATCGTCGACGCCCTGGCTGTCGCCGTTCGGGGAGAGGCGCACGCCCGTGCGCTCCTTGCCGGCGACGCCGACGACTGCCCGCGTCACCTCGGTGAGCAGCCGGATCCGGTTCTCGACCGGGCCGCCATACGCATCGTCCCGGAAGTTCGAGCCGTCGCGCAGGAACTGGTCGAGCAGGTAGCCGTTCGCGGCGTGGATCTGCACGCCGTCGAACCCGGCGGCGAGCGCGTTGCGGGTCGCGCGCTCGTAGTCGGCGAGAAGCCGCGGGATCTCGTCGAGGTCGAGCGGCCGGGCCTCCGCATAGGGCTTCTTGCCGGAATAGGTGTGCGCCGCGTCCGGCGCCGTCGTCGCCGAGGCCGAGACCGGCTTCTCGCCGCCGAGGAAATCGGGATGGACGATGCGGCCCATATGCCAGAGCTGGGCGACGATGCGACCGCCTGCCCCGTGCACCGCCGCGACCACCGGCTTCCAGGCCTCGACCTGCTCGTCCGACCAGAGGCCGGGCGCGTAGGGCCAGCCGAGCCCCTCCTGGCTGATGCCGGTCGCCTCCGAGATGATGAGGCCGGCGCCGGCGCGCTGGGCGTAATACTCGGCCATGATCGGCGTCGGCACGTGGGTGCGCGTGGCGCGGCCGCGGGTGAGCGGGGCCATCAGGATGCGGTTCGGCGCATCGATGGCGCCGAGTCGGATCGGATCGAACAAGGAAGGCATAGCGTCTCTCAAGGAAGCTGTTCGGCCGCGCACATACGCCGCGGCTCGGTCAACCGGGACCGCACAGGTCACCGGGTGCGGGATACGTGGGCACTTCGCTGCACTGCACCAGAGTTGTGCCGGCACCGACGGTGCGCTCGCGCACATGGGGCTACGAGCGAGGGCGCGGTGCGGCGCCCGCCGGGTCAAAGCCTCGCGACCGCGATCGTGTTGCCCTGCGTGAGCGCGAAGCGGATGCCGGCCCGGCGCAGCGCCGCGATCGCGACGTGCCGGGTGCGGGCGGAGGACGTGTCCGCGTTCTCCTCCAGCCGCCGGATGCTGGAGAAGGACAGGCCGCTCGCTTTCGCGAGATCCGTCATGGACCAGTCGAGCAGGGCGCGGGCCGCGCGCAGGTGCCAGCCGGCGACGGACAATTCGAGCGCCCTGGCGAGGCCGCCGGTCGCCGGCCCCACCGCCATGCGCTCCGGGCCGGTGAAGGCCGACCACGCCTCGGTCCCCCCGCTTGCGTCGAGGATCGGCGCGAAGGTGCCGCGATAGCGGACGCGCTCGCCGTCGGCGCGGATCTGCGTGTAGAGGTAGGTGAAGGGCTTCGTCCCCGCCCAGGATTGCATCAGCTCTCCCCGCCAGAAGCCGTGCTCCTCGCGCGGGATCGCGCAGAGCCAGTTCTCGTTGAAATCCTCCCGACGCTTGCCGGTGAGGGCGAGAAGCTCGGGCGGATAGGGATCGAACGGGCTCATCGGGATGTGCGAGAAGTAGGATCCGGTCTCCCGGAACAGGCTCCGGCGGCGCCCCGCGTCGACCGCGCGGGCTTGGTCGAGCCGCTCGCGCTCCGTCACGTCGACGAGGAGCCCGGCCGCGCCGATCGGGCGGCCGTCCGCGGCGTGATGGATCTCGCTGTGCCCGAGCATCGTGCGCTGCGCGCCGTTGGGGCGGATGATGCGGAAGCGGCGGTCGCCGAGGACGCCGTAGCGCATCTCGTTCCAGGCGAGCGCGACGGAGGCCCGGTCCGCCGGATGGACGCAGGCGAGGAAGGTCTCGATCCCGGGACGCACGATCCCGGGCTCCAGGCCGAGGAGCCCGTACAGGCCGAGGGACCAGACCTGCTCGCCGGTCGCGAAGGTCCAGCCCCAGTTCCCCGTCAGCCCGAAGCTCTCGACCCGGCGCAGCATCTCCCGCGAGGAATGGGCGAGGCGGGCGGCCGAGAGAAGAAGCCCGCCGTTCCAGTCATCGTCCCGATCCTTCATGGGGCCATCAGTTCCGCGAACGAATTCCGACGCTGCCGCGAGCGTCGTCGCGCGGTTCGGCGGCTCGAAGACGACGCGACATGCCTGACGCCGGGACCGCGGCTGCGGCTTTCACGCAGGCGCAGCGCGCCGCCCGAGCGGCCCCCTACACGTAATCTATGTTAAAACGAGTCCGCAAATGCGCGAAAACGCAACCCGGCGAACGGGTTGCGCTCTGGTCACGATGAGTTGACGTAAAAAATCCGCGCCCGCTCCCGGAGCGGACGCGGATCGTCAGGGCGGATCTCCGGCGTCGACCGGGCTCGCCCGTGCTCAGCTGTGCGCGAGGACGGCGAGCAGGAGCAGGGCGATGATGTTGGTGATCTTGATCGCCGGGTTCACGGCGGGACCGGCCGTGTCCTTGTAGGGGTCGCCGACCGTGTCGCCCGTCACCGCCGCCTTGTGGGCCTCGGAGCCCTTGCCGCCGTGGTGGCCATCCTCGATGTACTTCTTGGCATTGTCCCAGGCGCCGCCGCCCGAGGTCATCGAGATGGCGACGTAGAGGCCCGTGATGATGACGCCGAGGAGCATCGCGCCGACCGTGGCGAAGGCCTGCGCCTTGCCCGCGATGGCCTGGATGACGAAGAACAGGACGATCGGCGAGAGCACGGGCAGGAGCGAGGGGACGATCATCTCCTTGATGGCCGCCCGCGTCAGCATGTCGACGGCGCGGCCGTAATCGGGCCTGTCGCGCCCCTCCATGATGCCGGGCTTCTCGCGGAACTGGCGGCGCACCTCCTCGACGACCGCGCCCGCCGCGCGGCCCACCGCGGTCATGGCGATGCCGCCGAACAGGTAGGGGATGAGGCCGCCGAGCAGCAGGCCGACGACGACGTAGGGGTTCGAGAGCGAGAAATCGACCGTGAGACCCTGGAAGAAGCGGTACTGGGTGGGGCTCGCATTGGCGATGAAGTAGTTGAGGTCCGACGTGTAGGCGGCGAACAGCACCAGGGCGCCGAGACCGGCCGAGCCGATCGCGTAGCCCTTGGTGACCGCCTTGGTGGTGTTGCCGACGGCGTCGAGGGCGTCCGTCGACTTGCGGACCTCGGCCGGCAGCCCCGCCATCTCGGCGATGCCGCCCGCGTTGTCGGTGACCGGGCCGAACGCGTCGAGGGCGACGATGAAGCCGGCGAGCGCCAGCATCGCGGTGACCGCGATGGCGATGCCGAACAGCCCCGCCAGCGCGTAGGTGGCGATGATGCCGGCGACGATGACGAGGGCCGGCAGGGCCGTCGATTCGAGGGAGATGGCGAGGCCCTGGATCACGTTGGTTCCGTGCCCGGTCACCGACGAATCGGCGATGGATTTGACGGGCCGGAAGTTCGTGCCGGTGTAGTATTCGGTGATCACGACGATGAGTGCCGTGATGACGAGGCCGATCACCGCGCAGCCGAGCAGGCCGCCGGAGGTGAAGGTCTGTCCGGTGCTCGTCTTGAACTCGGCGCCGAGGCCGCCGAACAGGGAGACGTTGACCGCGGCGATGGCCCCGATCGAGAGCACGCCGGCGGCGATCAGCCCCTTGTACAGCGCCCCCATGATCGACTGGTTCGCGCCGAGGCGCACCGCGTAGGTGCCGGCGATCGAGGTGAGGATGCAGGCCGAGCCGATGGCCAGTGGGTAGAGCATCATCGCCTCGAGGACGTTGCGCCCGCCCACATCGGTCTGGCCCGCGAAGAAGATCGCCGCGAGCACCATCGTGGCGACCACGGTGACGGCGTAGGTCTCGAACAGGTCGGCCGCCATACCGGCACAATCGCCGACATTGTCGCCGACATTGTCCGCGATCGTGGCGGGGTTGCGCGGGTCATCCTCCGGAATACCGGCCTCGACCTTGCCGACGAGATCGCCGCCGACATCCGCGCCCTTCGTGAAGATGCCGCCGCCGAGGCGGGCGAAGATGGAGATCAAGGAGGCGCCGAAGCCGAGCGCGACCAGCGCGTCGATCACCTCGCGGCTCGCGGGCGCGAGGCCGGCGAAGCGCGTCAGGTAGGTGTAGTAGAGCGCGACCCCGAGGAGCGCGAGGCCGGCCACCAGCATGCCCGTGACCGCACCGGACTTGAAGGCGACCTCTAGCCCGCCGCCGAGCGAGGTCGAGGCGGCCTGCGCGGTGCGGACATTGGCGCGTACCGACACGTTCATGCCGATGAAGCCCGCGACGCCCGACAGCACGGCCCCGATGAGGAAGCCGATCGCCACCTTGATCCCCAGGAAGAAGGCGAGCGCCACGAACAGGATGACGCCGACGATGCCGATGGTCATGTACTGGCGGCGGAGATAGGCCTGCGCGCCCTCGGCGATCGCCCCCGCGATCTCCTGCATGCGCTGCGTCCCGGCGTCTCGTTTCATCACGTCGTTGATCGTGACGATTCCGTAGGCGACGGCGCAGAGCCCGCCCAGGATGATCAGCAGCAATGCGGTCATTCATCCGTCCTTGAATTATGATGCCAGGCGTTGGCTTGTTTCGCCGAGCTCGGCCGGGACGGCCATGGGACGTGGCGCTCGGGTCGTGCCCTTCCTCCCCGGAAGTGCGTGCTCTGATTGCCAAACTTCGCGGCGGAGCGCAAACAGCGCGTACCGTTTCGAACAGCCGATATTGTTGCGCTGCAAAATTATTCAGTATCCGTGCCACCTGCATTATAGCCGTGCGCCCCGCCCCCTCGCGGCGCTCCGGAGCCGCCGCGCCCGACCTCACGAATTCCGATTGCCGGGCAACTCGGCGATGTTAATCAGAGGTTGCAAAGGCGTCAGGGCACAGAGGCAGGGGACACGGGATGAGTGCCGATCAGGTCGCGCGGCTCGCCGCCACGATCGAGACGTTGACGAAGGCCGTCCAGTTCCTGCTCGCGGAACGGGTCAGCGACCAGCCCGAGGATGTCCGAGAGCACCTGATCACGCTCCTGCAACGCTCGTTCTCGGCGCCCGCACCGCGCTCGGCCTCGCCGGCCAGCCGGGTCTCGCAGGGCGACCTCGCCCTCTGGATGCCGGCGGTGGCCGCCGAGCTGATGGACGATGTCCGGGCGCAGCTCGGCCTCGCGCCCCAGGGCCTGCCGAAGGCGCCCGTTCGGGACAGGTGAGATCGGGCAGGCCTCGCGCGGCCCGCCCTCAGCGGAAGTGGCTGAACGAGCCGGCGGCGAAGCTGCGCGAGGCACCCTCGGCGGTCGTGAAGCGCGGCGATCCCTCCCCCGCCACGACCTCGCCGATCACGGCGACGGCCACGCCAGCGGCCACGGCTTCGGCGCGGAAGGCCTCGGTCGCCTCCGGGGGCACCGTGCAGAGGATCTCGTAATCGTCCCCGCCGGTCAGCGCCGTGTCGAGGAGCGCGGCGTCGCCCGCGATGGCCGCGCGCGCGGCGGCGGAGAGCGGGACGGACGGGACGGCGATCTCGGCCCGCCTGCCCTCCCCCCCGCCCATCATCTTGGCGAGATCGCCCGCGAGCCCGTCCGAGACGTCCATCGCGGCGCTGGCGTAGCGGCGCAGCAGGGGCGCGAGGGGCAGGCGCGGGCGCGGATGCAGGTAGCGGTCGAGGAGGTGCCCGCGCTCATCCGCATCGAGCCCGGCCGCCCAGGCTGCCTCCGGCCGCAGGCGCAGCGCGAGGCCGAGCGCCGCGTCGCCGATCGTCCCGCTGACGCAGACCCGGTCTCCGATGCGGGCCGCCTGCCGGCGCACCATGCGGCCGGCCGGCACCTCGCCGAGCGCGGTGACCCCGATGAAGGCCGCCCCCGGGGAGCGGACCGTGTCGCCGCCGAGCAGTGCGCAGCCGAATGCGGCCGCGGCTTCCGCGAGGCCCGCGCTGAAGCCCGCGAGCCAGGCCTCGGTCCAGTCGTCCGGCAGGCCGAGCTGGAGGAGATAGGCCCGGGGCTCCGCGCCCTTGGCGGCGAGATCCGACAGGTTCACGCCGAGCGCCTTGCGGGCGATCGAGGCCGGCGGATCCTCGGGGAAGTAGTGGATGCCGGCCACGAGGGCGTCGGCGGTGAGGACGAGGTCGTGGCCCGGGCGCGGCGTCAGGCTCGCGGCGTCGTCGCGCAGCCCGTCGGCGCCCTCGCCCGCGAGCGGCGCGAAGTAGCGCGCGATGAGCGCGTCCTCGCCGGGCCGCTCCCCGCTCACCCGCGCTTCGCGTCGGCGAGCTCGTCGCCCCGCGTGCCGCGCGCCACCTTGTCGAGCACGGCGTTCACGAGGCCCGGCTCGTCGCCGGCGTAGAAGCTGTGCGCGACGTCCACATATTCCGAGATCGCGGCGCGGGCCGGCACGTCGCGCCGGAACATCAGCTCGTAGGTCCCGGCGCGCAGGATCGCGCGCAGCACCGCCTCGATCCGCTTCAGCGGCCAGCCCTGCGTGAGCGCGCGGTCGATCTGCGGGTCGATCGCCCGCTGCTCCTCGACGACGCCGCGCAGCAGGTCGCGGAAGAAGGCGGGCTCGGCGGGCGGATGGGCGACGCCGTCCACCTCCTGGCCGATCCAGAACACCTCGAATTCGGCGAGCGCCTCCAGGACGCCCTTGCCGGAGATCTCCATGTCGTAGAGGGCCTGCACCACGGCGAGCCGCGCCCCGCTGCGCTCAGCGAGCTTGATGTCTCGTTCGTTCGTCATCGCTCGGCCCCTCCCACAGAGCCGGCCTCGGCCGCACGCTTCAGGGCGAGGACGGCGAGCGCCGCCTCGGCCGCGCCGCCACCCTTGTTCATCTCTCCGACGCGGGCCCGCGCCAGCGCCTGCGCCTCGTTCTCCACCGTCAGGATGCCGTTCCCGAGGGGCAGCCGCAGCGCGACCGAGAGGTCCATGAGCGCGCGCGCGCTCTCGCCCGCCACGATGTCGTAATGGCCCGTCTCGCCGCGGATCACGCAGCCGAGGGCGACGACCCCGTCATAGGGCTCGCCCGAGCGCTCGGCGGCCTCGACGAGGATCGCGACCGTTCCCGGGATCTCCAGGGCTCCCGGCACCGTCACCGTGACCGCGCGGGCGCCCGCCGCCTCGATCGCGGCGAGGGCTCCCGCGAGAAGCTCGTCGGCGAGGTGATCGTAGAACCGGGCCTCGACCACGAGGATGCGCGCGTCGCGCAGCGACGGCGCGGGTCCGACCTCGGGACGCGGTGTGTTCGTCGTCGAAACCATCTCAGCCTTCGTCGATGAGGCAGTGACCCCACGCCCGGCTCCCGGTCGGGAGGGACGGGTCGGCGGCGGGTGGCGAGCGATAGACCGAAGGCCGCCCCTCCACAAGCGGCGGCGGCCGTGCGCGGAATGCGGGGCTCAGCGGGCCGCGGCCTCGGCCCGGCTCTCGGCGAGCCGCGCCGCGTAGCGGGCGATGAGGTCGACCTCGAGGTTGAGCCGGTCGCCCTCGCGCCGCTCGCCCCAGGTGGTGACGGCCAGCGTGTGCGGGATGAGGAGGACCGAGAAGAGGTCGCCCTCGACGGCGTTCACGGTGAGCGAGGTCCCGTCGAGGCAGACCGATCCCTTCTGCGCGATGAAGCGGGCGAGGTGATGGGGTGCCCGCAGGGTGAAGCGCTCGCTCGCGCCCCAATCCCCCTCCCCGCCCGTGACGGGGTCGCGGGCGACGATCTCGGCGAGCCCGTCGACGTGGCCGGTGACGAGGTGGCCGCCGAGCTCGTCGCCGATCTTCAGGGAGCGCTCCAGGTTGATCCGGGTGCCCTCCCGCCAGAGACCGACGGTGGTGCGGGCCAGGGTCTCGGCCGCCGCGTCGACGGCGAAGACGGCCCCCCCGTCCACGGCCTCGACCGTCACGGCCGTCAGGCAGGGACCCGAGCAGGCGATCGACGCGCCGATCGCGATGCCGGCGGGATCGTAGGCCGAGCGGATCTCCAGCCGGCGCAGGCGCTCGTCGCCCGAGACCTTCAGGACCGTGCCGATGTCGGTGACGAGGCCGGTGAACATGGCGGGCTCCGCTCGTAGATGACGGCGCGGTCGAGGCCGAATTGCCGCTCCTCGACCCTTGGGAGGCGGCCGCTCGCGAGGAGCGCGCCGAGACGGGGGCCGACGGCCCGCAGGCCGCCGCGGGGGCCGAGCTCGACCGGCCCGGTGATCAGGGTGCAGACGTCGATGAGGTCGTGCCCCGCGAGCGTGTCCGCAAGGAGCGGGCCGCCCTCGCTGCAGATGCGGGTGATGCCCCGCTGCGCCAGGGCCTCCAGGGCCGCGCGCAGATCGACGCGCCCCCCCGCCTCGGCGCGGACGCAGACGACCTCGACGCCGAAGGTCTGGAGGGTGCGCTTGGCATGGGCGGGGGCGCTGCGCGTCGTGACGACGAGGGTCGGCACGTCCCGGGCGCTGCGAACCAGCCCGCTCGACGGCTGCAGGCGCAGATGCGAATCGAGGATCACCCGCAGCGGGGAACGCCCGGCGAGGCCGGGCAGGCGTACCGTCAGGGAGGGATCGTCGGCCCGTGCCGTGCCGATGCCGATCATGATTGCGTCCGCGTGGGCGCGCCACAGGTGCACGGCCCCGTCGGCGACCGCGCCGGTGATGCGCAGGCGCTCGTTTCCCGAGGCGGCCGCGAAACCGTCCCGGGTGCGGGCGAGCTTGAGACTGACGGCGGGCCGCCCCTCGGTCACCCGCGTGACATGCCCGATGTGATCGCCGAAGGCCCGGTCCCGCAGGATTCCCGTGGTCAGCGCGATCCCGGCCGCTTCGAGGAGCGCGTGGCCGCGTCCCGCCACGCGCGGATCAGGATCCTCGATCGCGGTGACGACCCGGGTAATCCCGGAGGCCACGATCGCCTCGGTGCAGGGCGGCGTCCGGCCGTGATGGGAGCAGGGTTCGAGGGTGACATAGAGCGTCGCGCCGCGCGCCGCATCGCCGGCCATGGCGAGCGCGAGCGGCTCGGCATGCGGGCGCCCGCCCGGCGCCGTCACGCCCTCACCGACGATTCGCTCCGCGCCGGGCGGCCCGGCCACGACGACGGCGCCGACCGAGGGGTTCGGCCAGGTGCGCCCGAGGTTGCGCTGCCCGAGGGCGAGGGCAAGGCGCATGAAGCGGCGGTCGGTCTCGCTCACGGGCGCGCCCGCGCCCCTCGTCGAGGACGCGCAGGCGCGGCGCCGGCCGGCGCCTCCGAGGCCTCGCCGAGCGTGTCGAGCAGCGCCTCGAAATCCTTGGCCTCGCGGAAGTTCTTGTAGACGGAGGCGAAGCGCACATAGGCCACGTCGTCGAGGCCCTTCAGCCCCTCCATCACCAATTCGCCGATGGCCTCGCTGGCGATCTCCGCCTCGCCGCCGCTCTCGAGCTGGCGGGTGATGCCGCTCACCAGTCGCTCGATCCGCTCCGGATCGACGGGCCGCTTGCGCAGAGCCACGTCGATCGAGCGCTGGAGCTTGTCGCGGTCGAAGGGCACGCGCTTGCCCGAGCGCTTGAGCACCACGAGCTCGCGCAGCTGCACACGCTCGAAGGTGGTGAAGCGGCCGGCGCAATCGGGGCAGACGCGGCGGCGGCGGATCGCGGCGCCGTCCTCGCTCGGGCGCGAATCCTTCACCTGCGTGTCGGAGCCGCCGCAATAGGGACAGCGCATCGGGCGCTCAAACCTCGCGTGATCGAACGGAAACGGCCGCGGAGCGCAGAGCCCGCGGCCGTTCCTTACCGTGGTGCAGGCACGGCCGGAAGCGTCTTCCGGCCGGTCCGATCGCCTCAGCCGTAGATCGGGAAGCGGCGGGTCAGCTCGTGCACCTTCCCCTTGACGCGGGCCTCGACCTCGGGGTCGCCGGCCTCGCCCTTGGCCGCCACGCCGTCGAGCACCTCGACGATCAGGCCGCCGATCTGCTTGAACTCCGCCACGCCGAAGCCGCGCGAGGTGCCGGCCGGGGTGCCCAGGCGGATGCCCGAGGTGATGGTCGGCTTCTGCGGGTCGAACGGCACGCCGTTCTTGTTGCAGGTGATGTGGGCGCGGGACAGCGCGGCCTCGGCCGCCTTGCCGGTGAGGCCCTTCGGCTGCAGGTCGACCAGCATCAGGTGGTTGTCGGTGCCGCCGGAGGTGATGGCGTAGCCGCCCGAGATGATGGTGTCGGCGAGCGCCTTGGCGTTCTCGATGACCTGCTTGGCGTAGATCTTGAACTCGGGCTTCAGGGCCTCGCCGAAGGCGACCGCCTTGCCGGCGATGACGTGCATGAGCGGGCCGCCCTGCAGGCCGGGGAAGATGGCCGAGTTGAACTTCTTGGCGAGCGCCTCGTCGTTCGTGAGGATCATGCCGCCGCGCGGGCCGCGGAGCGTCTTGTGGGTCGTCGTGGTGGCAACGTGGGCGTGCGGGAACGGCGACGGGTGGACGCCGGCCGCGACGAGGCCCGCGAAATGCGCCATGTCGACGAAGAAGTAGGCGCCGACCGCGTCGGCGATTTCACGGAACTTCGCGAAGTCCCAGTGGCGCGGATAGCCCGAGCCGCCCGCGATGATGACCTTGGGCTTGTGCTCGTGGGCGAGGCGCTCGACCTGCTCCATGTCGATGCGCTGGTCGTCGCGGCGCACGGTGTAGGAGACGGGCTTGAACCACTTGCCCGAGACGTTCGGGGGCGCGCCGTGCGTCAGGTGGCCGCCGGCCGCGAGGTCGAGCCCCATGAAGGTGTCGCCGGGCTGCATCAGGGCCATGAACACGCCCTGGTTCGCCTGCGAGCCCGAATTCGGCTGCACGTTGGCGAAGCCGCAATTGAACAGGCGCTTGGCGCGCTCGATCGCGAGCTCCTCGGCGATGTCGACGAACTGGCAGCCGCCATAGTAGCGGCGGCCCGGATAGCCCTCCGCGTACTTGTTCGTGAGCACCGAGCCCTGCGCTTCGAGCACCGCGCGGGAGACGATGTTCTCCGAGGCGATCAGCTCGATCTCGTCCTGCTGACGGCCGAGTTCCTGCTCGACGGCCTTGGCGATCTCCGGATCGGCCTCGGCGAGAGAGGCGGCGAAGAACGTGTTCGTGAAATGCTTGTCGGCAGCGGTACCGGCGCTCATGAGATGGCCTCTTGTCTTATGCTCGGGTGACGACCCGGTTGACCCGTCGGCGTGCACGGGCGGGCGTTCAAGCAGGGAGTTCTACACGGGCTGGAATGCCAGGCCAAGCACAGGCGAATTTGCCGCCCCCTTCAAAAAAAATTGAGCATTGGGGCCCGCCATTCGAGCCTCAACAGGCCGTCAGGAATAATTGACATTTTTAGGAAAATTTGCAACAATCGACCTGCTTTCCTTGAGGAGGTCGCCAAGAATGCCTATTCATCCGACGGATCTAGAGATTAGATCGGAGTTCGCATTCCTCGAAATTCAGCTCAACATCTTAAAAATCGAAATTTTACTTAACAAGAAGGCGAACTTCAATCCTGATCAGCCGCGCGACGCGTGCGGACGTTGGTGCATTCAGGGACCAAGTCATGTAGAGGTCATCAGAAAAGATCGAACTGGCGACCCAAAAATCGATGCTAAAACTGATTTGCTGATCGATATTGTAAAAGAAGTCGTCGAAGAAGTGGGTGCCGGAAGCGGTCCTTTGTACGGTGTATATATACATACGAATTCAGCGCAACGAATCCGCGATCTCAACCTGCCTGGAATTGGTAAAGACGGTGTTGAGCAGAGTTTCGGTGCTGGAGACCTCGTCAGGTACGGGCTCAATGGAAGCATTCGAACAGATGTTATTTTGCGTGATGCAGAAGGAACCAACGGGCGTGTTCTAGCAATCTGGGACTTCAAAACAGGTAATGCGCGCCTCACAGAAGCTCGTGCTGCCGAGATTCGAGCAGCCACGGGGGTCGGCAAAGATGTGCCAATCATCGAAATTCACATCCTTCGCGGCATCAATGTGAAGCAAATCATCTCAACTCTTTATCAAAACAGAAGACGCGCACTCCTAAACAATCCATGAATTTACGCACTTAAAATGAGACGCAAGACATGTCATACGAAGCATACATATTCTGCGATCGCGTGATCAGATCGATAACCGACTGGCAGCGCCACATCGATGACTTAGGCTTCGAAGTCCGCATCGATTCCGATCGGGACCTCCGCACATCGAAGGGACATCTTCCAGCCATCTGGCAAGATCGCGAGGTCGGCTTCGAATTCGGGCCGATCGACTGCGAAGACGTGCTCAGAACGTACGACGACTTGGATCTCGGAGGGCCGTGGCAGCATGCCTTTGCCCTTTACTGGAACACGCTGCCGGGTTTCGTGGGAGCCTGGGTGTGCGCGGCCGCTTACGCGAAAGCCGTGGGCGGCTTCGCCTTCGATCCTCAGGAGAGCGTCCTCCTGTCGCCCGACGCGGCGGTTCGCCACGCGCAGTCGGCGATCGATTCGCTGCCGTCCATCGAGGCGATGCTCGCAGCGCAGCGGCGGCGCTGAACGACGACACGGAAGGGACGACGCGGCTAAGCGCCGCCCGCGATCCTGTGGCGGATCAAGGCGTCCGCGCGTAGGCGCTTCGAGCGGTGCGGTCTCGGCCGCACCGCTCGGGATGAGGCTCAGTTCTCCTCGTCGCCCGGCTCGAAGGTCTCGGGCACGGTTTGCTCGGCGCTCGCCACCGGCGTCGGTGCCGAGATCGTCGAGGGCACGTTCACGCCGTCGCGCTTGTAGATGTCGTCCCGGAACTGGACGAGGCCGTCCGGGGTCGACCAGGCCGTGATGTAGGTCCAGTAGACCGGCACGGGCTGGGTCAGGCGGGCATCGACGCGCTTGCCGCTCTCGATCGCCTGCTCGACCTCGTTGCGGCCCCAGCCGGGCGTGTCCTTGAGGAGCCACGTGATGTACTCGCGCACGTTCTGCACGCGCACGCAGCCCGAGGAGATGAAGCGGAAATCGTCGCCGAACACGCCCTTCGTGTTGGTGTCGTGCATGAACACGCCGTGCGGGTTCGGGATGTTGATGCGCACGATGCCCATCGAGTTGAAGTCGGCGCCCGAATCCTGGCGGTAGGTGTAGCGGGTGCCCTCGTCGGAGAACCAGTTCACGGATTTCGGCGAGACCTCGCCAGCGCCCGACAGGATGCGGATCTTGTTGTCCGTCAGGTAGTTCGGATCCTTCTGCATCTTCGGGATCAGGTCCTTCTTCACGATGGAAGCGGGGACCGTCCAGGTCGGGTTGAAATTGATCTCGGTCGCCTTGGTGTTCATGATCGGCGACTGCCGGTCGATCTTGCCGACGCCCGCGGCGTGCAGGGTCACGACCTGCCCGTTCTCGACCGTCTGGACGAGGGCCGCCGGGATGTTCGTGATCACGAAGCGGTTGCCGAGATTGCCCGCGTAGGAGCGCAGGCGCACCACGTTGATCTCGAGCTGGCGCAGGCGCACGTCGGCGGGGACGTTCATCGCCTGCTGCGTCGCCGTGCTCATCTGGCCGGTCTGGCTGAGGCCGTGGCGGGCCTGGAAGCGCTTCACGGCGGCGGCGACGTAGGAATCGTAGACGCCCGAGGTGCCGGCCACCGGGTCGAGGTCGCCGGTGACGATCAGGCGCTGGCGGATGGCGGCGACGGCGGGGCCGCGGCCGCCGATGCGCAGGCGGTCCGCGCCCGAGACCGGACGCCAGCCGCCGCGGGCGACGATGTCCCGATAGCGCTCGACCATCTGCTCGGTCGCCGTCACCGTCTGGGGCGACAGGATCGGGGTGAGCGAGCGCTGCACCTGCATGGCGGCGGGCGAGGCGTAGTCCTGCGCCCACTCGGCCTGGGCGAAGCCGCCGGCGTCGCGGGCGGCGGCCGGCTGCGCGATCGCCACGGCGGCGAGGAGCGCGAAGCCGAGCGTGCGGGTGGTGTGTGCCTGGGTCAGCATCGGTCGGAAGCTCTGGTCCATGAATGGAGCACGGCGGTTTCGGGCCGAGGGACGCCGACGCGCCGGAAACTGCGTGCCCTCAGGGTGTCGAGGTACGGTTAAGAACCCATGCTCTCCGGGCCAGAATGTGGCACGGCGGTGCTCAAGCGCACACGCCTTCGCGGTGCGGCCCTGCGGCAACAGCGCCGTCGCCCGGACTGTGGCAGGAATGGCGCGCTGTGGCGCGATCGCTTAAGGGGTGCCGCGATGAGGGCCGGGAGCACGAGACGGGGCGGATGGCGTGCGGCGACGGCCGTGATCGCGCTCTACGCCTTCGTGCTCCAGATCATGATCGCAGGGATCATCCCGATCGCGGCCTCCGGTCCCGACGGCATCCTCTGCCTTCACGAATCCGACATTGCCTCGGCGCAAGGCAAGCCGGCGCCCGTCCATCACCACGCCGATTGCTGCACGGCGGCCCCGCTCCTCGGGACGGCCGAGCCCCCCCGCGCCACGCTCAGCACGGCGGCCTGGATGCCCGGCGCCGCGAGCCGGATTTCCTGGGTCCCCGCGACCGAGACGCTGCCGCGCGCGCCCCCCGGGCAGATTCCCCATCCGAGAGGTCCCCCCGCCGCCTGAAGGCTCTCGCATCCCGATTCCTTCAGACGACGGACCACGATCATGAACCGCATTCCCCGGGTCGAGCTCTGCGCCGCCCTTCTCCTCACCGCCTCGACCTCCGCCGCCCTCGCCCACGCCGTGCTCGAACGGAAGGAGGCGAGCCCGAACGCCGCCTATCGCGGCGTCGTCCAGATCATGCACGGCTGCGACGGCCAGCCGACGACCCGGGTCAGCGTCACGATCCCCGAGGGCGTGACCGGCGCGAAGCCGATGCCGAAGGCCGGCTGGCAGATCGCCACCGCGCGCGGCGCCTACGACAAGCCCTATCCCTCCTTCCACGGCACCGTCAGCGAGGGGGTGAAGACGATCACCTGGAGCGGGGGCGAGCTGCCCGACGATCAGGTCGACGAGTTCACCTTCTTCGCCCGCATCTCGGACGCGTTCAGCCCCGGCGCCGCGATCTACTTCCCCGTCGAGCAGGATTGCGCCAAGGGCGGCTACCGCTGGAGCGAGATCCCCGCGGAGGGCGGGAAGGCGGCCGACCTCAGAACGCCGGCGCCGGCGGTGCGCGTCGTCGCCGCGGCCGCGGCCGCCGAGCGGTCGCCCTCCCCCGCCCCGGCGGCGCGTGCGGGCGACCTCGCCATCGAAACGCCCTGGCTCCGGGCGACGCCCGGCGGCGCGAAGGTGGCGGGCGGCTATGTCCGCATCACCAACACCGGCTCGCAGCCCGATCGCCTGACCGGGGCCAGCATGGCCCTCGCCGGGCGCGGCGAGATCCACTCGATGTCGATGGATGGCGGCGTCATGAAGATGGCGCCGGTCGAGGGCGGCCTCTCCATCAAGCCCGGCGAGACCGTGGAGCTGAAGCCCGGCGGCCTGCACCTGATGTTCCTCGACCTCACGGGGGCGCCGAAGGTCGGCGAGCCCGTGAAGGGCAGCCTGACCTTCGAGAAGGCCGGCGCCGTCCCCGTGACCTTCGCCGTGGCCCCGATCGGCGCGCAGGCGCCGGCCGCTGCCGGCGGCGGGCATCAGCACCACTGAGGCGCCCCGCCCGGCGATCCGCCGGACGTGATGCGTGCCCGACCCGCGCCCCTCTCGGACAGACCGAAGGGGGCGGCCGGTCCCGAACCATCTCGCGCGCGAGCTCCGCGCGCCCTCTCCCTCTGTCAGACGCGCGTGCCCGCCGCACGAGCCGGGACGCGTCCGGAGATCCCTCCATGCCCTCCCCCACCCGAACAGGCGTCCTCGCCCTCGCGGTGATGGCGGCCTCGCCGCTCGCGAGCCGGGCTCAGGACAGCGCCAGCGCGGCGCTGCCCGAGCTCTCGGTGAGCGGCGCCGGAACCGCCGGCTCGCTCACCGTGCCAAGCGTCGCGGATCAGCGGCGCGCCCTGAACGGCACCGTGGGCTCCGTCGCCTTCGTCGACGCGCAGGACTTCCAGAACCGCTACGCCAACACCCTGCGGGACGTGCTCAAGGACGTCCCCGGCATCTACGTGCAGGAGCGCTACGGGCAGGAACTGCGCCTGTCGATACGCGGCTCCGGCCTCAGCCGCGGCTTCCACCTGCGCGGCATCGAGGTGCTGCAGGACGGCATCCCCTTCAACCTCGCGGATGGCAGCGGCGATTTCTACCAGATCGACCCGCTCGCCCTCCGCTCGGTCGAGGTCTTCAAGGGCGGCAATGCCCTGGCCTTCGGCGCGACGACCCTCGGCGGCGCGGTCAATTTCGTGACGCCGACCGCCTACACGGCCTTCGCGCCGAACATCCTGCGCATCGACGGGGGCGCCTTCAACACGATCCGCGAGAACGTCCAGGTCTCCCGCATCTCCGGTCCCGTCGATGCCCTCATCAACGCCACCTTCACGAATTCGGACAGCTACCGGTTTCACGAGGTGCAGCGGACGCAGAACGTCAACGCGAATATCGGCTACCAGCTCGCCCCAGGCGCCGAGACCCGCTTCTATGTCGGCGCCTACCTCACCGACCAGAAGCTGCCCGGAACGCTGAGCCTGTTCAACGCGCTCGAGAATCCGCGCATCGCGAACCCCGCGGCGATCGCCGGCAACCAGTCGCGCAAGGTCGAGACCGAGCGGATCGCCAACCGGACCTCGTTCCTGCTCGACGTGGGCAAGCTCGATATCGACACCTGGGCGATCCACAAGGCGCTGTTCCACCCGATCTTCCAGGTCATCGACCAGGATGGCTGGACCTACGGCCTCGCGCCGCGCTGGGCCGGCACCTACGACGTCGCGGGCTTCCGCAACGACACGATCCTGGGCTTGCGCGCCTATGCCGGCGTGAACTCCGCCCTGCAATTCGTGAACATCAATGGCCAGCGCGGCGCGCAGACCCTGAACTCGGAGCAGCGCGCCTCGAATGTCGAGGCCTATGGCGAGAACCGGTTCTGGTTCCTGCCCGACGTGGCGCTGATGATCGGCGCGAAAGTGTTCTCCTCCGACCGCACCTACCGGAATTTCGGGGGCTTGGCGGCGAGCCCGGTGCCGCAATTCGCGAGCCGCACCTACGAGGGGGTGAACCCGAAGATCGGGCTCCTCTGGCAGCCGCTGCCGGACATCCAGGTCTTCGGCGACGTCACCCGCTCGCGGGACGTGCCCGACTTCTCGGACCTCGTGCAGCAGAACACCCTGCGCACCGTCTTCGTGCCGCTGGAGGCTCAGCGCGCCTGGACCTACGAGGCGGGCAGCCGGGGCCGGATCGGCCCGCTCGGGTGGGACGTCACCGTCTACCGCTCGGAGATCCGGGATGAATTGATCAACTTCAACACGGCGGGCGGAGCGGCGATCGGGGTGCCGGCCGCGACCTTCAACGCGCCCCGGACGCGCCACCAGGGCGTCGAGGCCGCCGCCTTCCTCGACGTGGCTCGGGATCTCGGCGCCGCCGGCGACCGGCTCACCCTCGGGCAGATCTGGACGCACAACGATTTCCGCTTCGTGGGCAACCGGATCTACGGCAACAACCAGATCGCCGGGGTGCCACGGGACGTGCTGCGGACGGTGGCGACCTATGCCCATCCGAGTGGGTTCTACGTCTCCCCCTCCCTCGACTGGGTTCCCCAGGGCGCCTTCGCCGACCACGCGAACACGCTGCGCGTGCCGGGCTACGCCCTGTTCAACATCCAGACCGGAATCGACTTCGCCAACGGCGTGTCGCTCTTCGTCGATGCCCGGAACCTCACGGATGCGCGCTACGTGTCGGACATCTCCGTGGTCGCGGATGCGAGGGCGAGCGCGGGGCCGCTCGTCGCCTTCTATCCCGGCGTCGGTCGGGCGATCTTCGGCGGGGTGCGGGCCTCGTTCTGATGCGCCCGGTCCGGGAGGCCGCACGCGGCCTCCCGAATCCTGCCCTCAGTACAGCCCACCGGCCTGTGCGGCCCGGTCCGCGTCGGGCGGGACGGCGCCCGGCGGCGGTGCGGCGGGCTGGGCGACGTAGGCGTCCGGCGGCGCGGTGCCGGGCTTGAAGGCCTCGAGGATCGTACCAGCGCCCTCGCCCGAGCCGGCGCGCATGCCGGAGGAGGCGCTGACGCGGATCAGCTTGATGCCCGGCGGCACGCGGAACGGCGTCGGCGGCTTGTCCTTGAGCGCGTTCTTCAGGAAATCGAGGGCGATCGGCGCGGCGAGGCCGCCGCCGGTCGCCCGGTCGCCCAGCGAGCGCGGCTTGTCGAACCCGAGATAGATCCCGACCGCGAGATCCGGCGAGAAGCCCACGAACCACGCGTCCTTGGCGTCGTTCGTCGTGCCGGTCTTGCCGGCGAGCGGCTTGCCGATCTGCTTCAGGATCGTGGCCGTGCCGCGCTGAACCACGCCCTCCATGATCGAGACCATCTGGTAGGCGGTGAGCGGATCGAGCACCTGCTCGGAATCGTCCACGAGCTTCGGCTCGTCCTGGCCTGACCATTTCTCCGCGTCGCAGCCGACGCACTTGCGGTTGTCGTGCCGGTAGATCGTCTCGCCGGTACGGTCCTGGATCCGGTCGATCAGCGTCGGGCGTATGCGGCGGCCGCCATTGGCGAGCATCGAGTAGGCGGTGACCATGCGCATCACCGTCGTCTCGCCGGCACCGAGCGACATCGGCAGGACGGGGAGCATGTCGTCATAGACGCCGAAGCGGCGGGCATACTCCGCGATGAGCGGCATGCCGACATCCTTCGCCAGTCGCACCGTCATCAGGTTCTTCGAATGCTCTATCCCGTAGCGCAGCGTATGCGGGCCGCCCGACTTGCCGTCGTAGTTCGAGGGCGTCCACGCCTCCTGGCCCGGCCCCGCCTCGATGGTGATGGGCGAGTCCTGCACGATCGAGGACGGCGTGTAGCCGTTGTCGAGCGCGGCCGAGTAGACGATCGGCTTGAAGGACGAACCCGGCTGGCGCTGCGCCTGCGTCGCCCGGTTGAACTCGCTCTCGTCGAAGGAGAAGCCGCCGACCATCGCGTGGACGCGGCCCGTATAGGGGTCCATCGCCACGATGGCGCCGGAGAGTTCCGGCTTCTGGCGCAGGCGGAACTGGCCGCGCCCGCCCTCCATGGCCTCGACGTAGACCACGTCGCCGGCCGAGAGCGCGCCCGCGCCGCGCCCGATCCAGCGCATGCCCTCGGGCGGGATCGTGCCGGTCTCGCGCTCCTTGGTCACCGCGCCCGACGCCTCGCGCCGCGGCTGCAGACCGACCTGCACGGAACCGCCCGCCGTCGAGAGCACCACCGCGAGCCGCCAGGGTGCGACGTCGCCGAGCGCCGGCACCTCGGCCACCGCCATGCCCCAGTCGCGGCCGGTCAGGTCGACCCGGGTCTGGGGCCCGCGCCAGCCATGCTGCTGGTCGTAGCGGATCAGCCCGTCGACCAGGGCCTTGCGGGCCCAGGCCTGCATCTTCGGATCGAGGGTGGCGCGCACCGAGAGACCGCCCTCGTAGAGCTTCTTCTCGCCGTAGCGCTCGGAGATCTCGCGGCGGACCTCCTCCGTGAAGTAGTTGGCATTGGCGGCGTTGGGGAAGGCGACGCGCGGGTTGACGCCGAGCGGCATCTTCTTCGCGGCATCGCCCTCCTCGCGGGTGATGTACCCGTTCTGCGCCATCAGACCGATGATCTCGTTGCGCCGGTCGAGCGCCTTCTGGGTCTGCCGATAGGGATGGTAGTTGTTCGGCCCCTTCGGCAGGGCCGCCAGATAGGCGGCCTCGTTGATCGTCAATTCGTGAACGGACTTGCCGAAATAATCGAGCGCGGCCGCCGCGACGCCGTGAAGGTTGCGGCCCGGCACGATCGTGCCGAGGAAGATCTCGTTCAGGTAGAGCTCGAGGATCTTGTCCTTGGAATAGGCCGCCTCGATCCGCAGCGCGATCAGCGCCTCGCGCACCTTGCGGTCGATCGTCTGCTCGTTCGTCAGCAGGAAGTTCTTGGCGACCTGCTGCGTGATCGTGGAGGCGCCCTGCTTCTTGCCGCTCTTGGCGTTCGTCAGCACCGCGCGAACGATGCCCTCCGGATCGATGCCGCCGTGCTTGTAGAAGTTCTTGTCCTCGGCCGAGAGGAAGGCCGCCACGACGATCTTCGGCATCGCCTGGATCGGAAGATAGAGCCGCCGCTCGCGGGCATACTCGGCGAGCAGCGAACCGTCGGCCGCGTGCAGGCGCGTCATCACCGGCGGCTCATAATTCGCCAGGGCAGCGTGATCGGGCAGGTCCTGGCTGTATTTCCAGTAGAAGAAGGCGCCCGCCGCCGCCAGCAGGACGAACACCACGGCGCCCGCGCTGAACAGAAAGGCAAAGAATCGAAGGATGAAGCGCATCCGGTGTCCCGTCCGTCGAGTGCTCTGCCGCCGCGGCGGGCCGCGCCAAGCCCCTGGGCAGCGACCCGCCTCGCGGGCACTGTCCGAGGCTCATGGCGGTGGTGTCACGCCCCCTGGCGAATGTCGATGTCTCGACGCCGCGTGCGGGGCTCTCATGGGCCCCGTATCGACACCGGATCTATGGTGAAACTGGGGCGATCGACGCGGCCTTGCGCGCGCTCGGGCCGGGGCGCGTCAGGCTCGCGCGGTTCGTGAAGAACAGGTCGATCGCCTTCGCCATCGAGCCCGTCACCGTCTCGCGCCACTCCTCGGATTGCAGGAGGTCGAGGTCGCGCTTGCTCGACAGATAACCGAGTTCGACCAGCACGCTCGGCACGTCGGGCGAGCGAAGCACCCGGAAGCCCGCCTCGCGGTGGGGCTTGGGGCTCATCTCCATCACCGGGCCGAGTTGGCCCATCAGGGTGCGGGCGAAGGACGAGGAGAAGCCGCGGGTCTCGCGCAGGGTGAGTTCCTGCAGGATGTCGGCAATGTCCGCCGGCGCCTCGCTCGAATCGGTGCCGGCCGCCGCGTCGGCCTTGTTCTCGCGATCGGCGAGCCGGGCGGATTCGGCGTCCGTCGCCCTCTCGGAGCCGGTGTAGATGGTGGCGCCCCGCACCTGCGGAGCGGCCGAGATCGAATCGGCGTGGATCGAGACGAACAGGTCGGCCTTGGCCTCCCGCGCGATCCGGACCCGTTCGCCGAGCGGCACGAAGACGTCGCGGTCACGGGACATTCGGACGCGATAGCGGCCGGCGGCCTCCAGGCGCTTCCCGAGCGCCTGCGCGAAGCCGAACACGATATCCTTCTCGAAGACCCCGGTCGCCGCGATGGCTCCCGGGTCGATGCCGCCGTGGCCGGCATCGACCACGATGAGCGGGCGGAGATCGCCCGTGTCGGTCGGCGCGGCACTCTTGGCTTGCGACGGCGCCGGATCGCTCGCCACCGCCGCCTTGCGGAACGCTTCCCGATCGGTGCGCTGCAATTCGATCGTGAACAGGACGGCCCCGTCGCGGGGGCGCGTCACGGTCTCGGCCCGCACGACCGTGGCCGGGCTCGCCAGATCGATGACGATGCGCGAGCGGCCCGGGGCGAAGAGGCCGTACCGGAAGGATTGGATCAGTCCCTCGCGCCGGCGCCCGCTCTCCGGGTCGAGCTGGAAATTGACCTCGGCGAGATCGATCACGGCCCGGTCCGGCCGCTCCATCACGAAGGCGCGCGCCTCGACGGGCTTCGACAGGGTCAGGGTGAGCTTGGTGGAGCCGCCTGGCGCACCGGACACGTCCGCCGCGATCGCGACCGCGCCTCCTCGGCTCCTGTCGCCATCCTGTGCGCCGGCCGGGCTCATCGCGACGAGAGCGAGAGCCAGACAGCAGGATCGAATCAGGCGAGCGCGTGTCAGCATCTTTTGGCGACTGTTCCGGATGCCTCCGGTTAGGACATAGAGCCGACAGGGTTAACCATTCGTTTGCCGAACGGTTTCGATCGTACCGAGCTGTGGCTCGGGAACGACACCGGCGCGGCGCTCCGGACCCGGCAGGCTCAGTGCTCTCGCGCCAATCGAAGCAGGTTTTGTCCGTAGTTGGTCTTCGAGAACAGCTCGCCGCGGGCCACCAGCTGCTCGCGACCGATGAAGCCCTGCAGATACGCGATCTCCTCCAGGCACGCCACCTGCAGGCCCTGCCGGTGCTGGATCGTCCGCACGAACTCCGACGCCTCCAGAAGGCTGTCATGCGTGCCCGTGTCCAGCCAGGCATAGCCCCGGCTCATCCGCTCCACGTGCAGCTGACCGCGCTCCAGATACGCCTCGTTCACGCTCGTGATCTCAAGCTCCCCCCGCGAAGACGGCCGAACCGCGGCCGCGATGTCGAGAACCTGATTGTCGTAGAAGTACAGACCCGTCACGGCCCAGGTCGAGTCCGGCTCCTGCGGCTTCTCCACGATCCGGGTCGGCCGCCCCGACGCGTCCAGGCTGACCACCCCGTAGGCCTGCGGGTTGTCGACATGGTAGGCGAACACCGTCGCCCCCTCGCGCCGCGCTGCCGCGCTCGCCAACAACTCGCTCATGCCCGCCCCGAAGAACAGGTTGTCGCCCAGGATCAGGGCCACGTCGTCCCCGCCGACGAACTCTCGTCCGATCAGGAAGGCCTGGGCCAGCCCCTCCGGCCGCGGCTGCACCGCGTAGGAGAAGCTCACCCCGAACTGCTCGCCGGTGCCGAACAGCCGCCGATAATTGTCCACGTGCTCGGGCGAGGAGATGATCAGGATCTCGCGGATGCCCGCCAGCATCAGCACCGAGACCGGGTAGTAGATCATCGGCTTGTCGTAGACCGGCAGAAGCTGCTTGTTGATCGACAGCGTCGCCGGGTGCAGGCGCGTGCCCGAGCCGCCGGCCAGAACGATGCCCTTCATGATCTGACGCCCTTCATCGTGTCGTCTCCGCCGCGACCGGCCCCACGAGCCGGTCGAGGATCTCCTCGAGCGCCTGCTCCCACGGCCGCGGCCGGATGCCGTAGGCCGCCGTCAGGCGCGCGGTCGAGAGCTGCGAGTTCGCCGGGCGCTTGGCCGGCGTCGGGTAGGCCGAGCTCGCGATGCCCTCGACCGGCACCGCGCGCCCGCCCCGCCGGGCCGCCCCCGCCACGATCGCTTGGGCGAAGCCGCACCACGTCGTCGCGCCCGCGTTCACGCAATGCACGGTCCCGGTCGGCGCTTGCGCGTCCGCGATCAGCCGCAGGGTGATCGTGCGCAGGGCCGCGGCGAGATCCGCGGCCGAGGTCGGGCAGCCGTGCTGGTCGTCCACCACGCTCAGGCGCTCGCGCTCGCCGGCCAGCCGCAGCATCGTCTTGACGAAGTTGGCCCGGTGCGGGCTCACCACCCAGGCCGTGCGCACGATCGCGTGGCGCGGGTTGCCCGTGCGCACGGCGAGCTCGCCCGCCGCCTTCGAGGCGCCGTAGACGCTCTGGGGGTTGATCGCGTCCTCGGGCTCGTAGGCGCCCGGCTTGCTCCCGTCGAACACGTAGTCGGTCGAGACCTGCACCAGCGGGATGCCGGCCGCCTTCGTCGCCGCCGCGAGATAGGCCGGCGCCAGCGCGTTGAGCCGCCAAGCCGCCGCCGCCTCGCTCTCGGCCCGGTCCACCGCCGTGTAGGCGGCCGCGTTCACCACCGCCGCATAGGCACGCGCGCCGAACAGGCGGCCGAGCGCCGCCTCGTCCGTGATGTCGAGATCAAGCCGGCCCGGCACGTGCAGCCGCACGCCCGCCCCGCCCCAGTCGAGCGCCTGCAGCTCCGTGCCGACCTGGCCCGCGCCACCGAGGATCAGGATCTCCATGCCGCCCTCAGCTCGCCCGGTTGGGCGCCAGCCCCAGCCGCTCGCCCCGGTAGCGGCCCTCCCGGATCGGCCGCCACCACGCCTCGTTCTCGAGATACCAGCGGATCGTCTCCTCCAGCGCCGCCTCGAACCGCTTCGTCGGCGCCCAGCCGAGCTCGGCCTCCGCCTTGCCCGGGTCGATCGCGTAGCGCCGGTCGTGCCCCGGCCGATCCGCCACGAAGGTGATCAGCTGTTCGTGCGGGCCGGCCTCCGGCCGCAGCCGGTCGAAGGCCGCGCACAGCGCCCGCACCACCGCGAGGTTGTTGCGCACCGCCCGCCCCCCGAGCAGGTAGGTCTCGCCGACCCGGCCCCGCTCCAGCACCGCCACGAGGCCCCGGGCATGGTCCTCCACGTGGATCCAGTCGCGCTCGTTCAGCCCGTCGCCGTAGACCGGCAGCGGCTTGCCCTCGAGCGCATTCAGGATCATCAGCGGGATCAGCTTCTCGGGGAAGTGGCGCGGCCCGTAATTGTTCGAGCAGTTCGTCACCAGCACCGGCAGGCCGTAGGTCTCGTGCCAGGCCCGGGCCAGATGGTCGGAGGCCGCCTTCGAGGCCGAGTAGGGCGAGCGCGGGTCGTAGCGGCTGTCTTCCGTGAAGAAGCCGCCCGGCGGCAGCGAGCCGTAGACCTCGTCGGTCGAGACGTGCAGGAAGCGGAAGGCCGCGCGCTCGGCCCCGGCCAGCCCCTCGTAGTGGCGCCGGGCGGCGTCGAGCAGGACCTGGGTGCCGGTGACGTTGGTGCGGATGAAGGCGCCGGGCTCGGAGATCGAGCGGTCGACATGGCTCTCGGCGGCCAGATGCATCACGGCCTGGGGCGCGAAGGCGGAGAAGGCCGCCGCCACCGCCGCGGCCTCGCAGATGTCGGCCTCGACGAGGCGGTGGCGCGGGTCGCCGGCGAGGGGAGCAAGCGAGACGGGATTGGCGGCGTAGGTGAGCGCGTCGAGGGTGAGCACCTCGTGGCCGAGATCCTCGACGAGGTGGAGGACGAGGGCGGAGCCGATGAAGCCGCAGCCGCCGGTCACCAGGATGCGCATGGGGTCAGTCTCGCTCAGGATCGGGTCTGCTCGGGATCACGGGATCGCGTTTCGAAAGCCGAGGCGCGACCGGATGGCCGAGGATCGTGTCGCCGGTGGGGCAGCGGGCGGTCAGTCGAACAGGGGCGGCAGGTCGGCGAGCCGGGGCGCGGCGCGATCCTTGTCGGAGAGGATGGCGGTCTGCGGCGTGACGGGCCAGGCGATGGCCAGGTCGGGATCGTTCCAGAGGAGCGCCCGGTCGTGTTCCGGGCTGTAATAGGCGTCGACCTTGTAGGCGACCATGGCGTCGGGGGTGAGGGTGCAGAAGCCGTGGGCGAAGCCGTGCGGGATGAGGAGCTGCTCGCCGGTCTCGGCGTCGAGGCGGACCGCGACGTGGCGGCCGTAGGTGGGCGAGGCGCGGCGCAGGTCGACGGCGACGTCGAGGATGGCGCCGGCGAGCACGCGCACGAGCTTGGCCTGGGGGGCGGGCGGGATCTGGAAGTGCAGGCCGCGCACGGTGCCCTGCGGGGCGGAGAAGGACTGGTTGTCCTGGACGAAGGCGATGTCGAGGCCGTGCTGGCTGAGGCGGTCGGCGCGGTAGGTCTCCGAGAACCAGCCGCGGGCGTCCCCGAAGCGCTGGGGCAGCAGCCGCTTGACGGCTGGGATCTCGGTGTCGATCACACGCATCGGCAGACTCGTTCCGCGGCGCTCGCGCACCCTCTTCCTCGCCGCGGGGCCTGCCCCCCGGTCGGCCCCGTGTCAAGCCAAGTACGATCCGCACCGATCCGCTCCGGATCGACGCGTCGCGAACGGGCGTGGGGGTGGCACAGCGGCCCGGTCAGGCCCCGCCCGCGATCGTCTTCCGCTGCTCGGTCAGAAAGGCGTCGAAATAGTCGATCGTCTTCGCGAGTCCGTCCCTCAACGCAATCTTCGGCGCCCAGCCGAGAATCTCGCGCGCCTTCGTGATGTCGGGGCGGCGCTGCTTCGGGTCGTCGGGCGGAAGATCCTTGAAGACCAACGGGGACTTCGAGCCCGTCATCTCGATGACGAGCTTGGCGAGTTCGAGGATCGTGAACTCTCCGGGGTTGCCGATGTTGATCGGTCCGACGATATCCGGCCCGGTATCCATCATCCTGATCATCGCGTCGATCAGATCATCGGCGTAGCAGAACGACCGGGTCTGCGATCCATCGCCGTAGATCGAGATCGGATCGCCGTGCAGCGCCTGCACGATCAGGTTCGACACCACGCGCCCGTCATTCGGATGCATTCGCGGGCCATAGGTATTGAAGATGCGCACCACCTTCACCGGCATGTCGTGCTGCCGCCGATAATCGAAGAACAGCGTTTCCGCGCAACGCTTGCCTTCGTCATAGCACGAACGGAAACCGATCGGATTGACGCGCCCCCAATACTCCTCCGGCTGGGGATGGATTTCGGGATCCCCGTAGACCTCGCTGGTCGATGCCTGGAGCACCTTGGCCTTGAGACGTTTGGCGAGGCCGAGCATGTTGATCGCGCCGATGACACTCGTCTTGGTCGTCTGAACGGGGTCGAATTGATAGTGGACGGGCGAAGCCGGGCAGGCCAAATTGTAGATTTCATCGACCTCCACATAGAGTGGGAAGGTCACGTCGTGGCGAAGGAACTCGAAGCGGCTATCCCCGAGAAGATGTGCAATGTTGCGCCTCGATCCCGTGAAAAGATTATCGACGCAGAGGACTTCGTGACCCTGTGCGAGGAGCCGTTCGCAAAGGTGAGAACCGAGGAAGCCGGCACCGCCGGTGACCAGAACCTTCTTCATCTCACCGTAGCGCATCTCGACCCCTGCCCAATCTCGCCACGCCGCAAACCGACCGGATGGACGTCGACCCTATAGGCCGGGCAGGTCTGCGGGACCTTCGTCCGGTTCCGGACATTGGCCGAACTGCCGGCTCGAACCGGCGCACGCTGCGCAGATCCATAACGGCGGAGCGGGTCATGATGACGGGCGATCGCACAAAGTCCAGCACGCGCCCATTGCCGCTCCGTCCCGCCCTTCCGGGAGAGGTGCCTCTGCCGCTCGCGGCCCTGGCGAACGCCTCTCTCGCCCGCCGGAAACTGAACCTGTCCCCGCCGAGTACGGGCGTGACGACGCGCGGCTGCCGCGAAGATGTGTGGTCGTGCCGGGTATCCGGCCGGTACGTCGGTCTGGCGGGTCGAGACGACCGGGTGATCGTGCGCCTGATCAATACCCGCACCCGAATCGTCGCCAATCAGCCTGCTTTTGCAACCTGAGACCGGCCAGTCACGCCTCCCGCGAGAAATGGCGCTCATTTGCGACTTCTGGTAGACGCACTCGCCATCCTAAGCGGCGGAGTGGAATCATGAGCGAGGTCGCGGCGACAGTGAGCGCGAGGGCCGTGCCGCCAGATCCGATCCCGGACCGCCTCAACGTCGGATGCGGGCACGACATCCGCGAGGGATGGCTGAACGTCGACAGCGGCGATTGGCACAATCCCGACATGATCGCGGACATCACCGATCTGCCGATGCTTCCCAACCGGCATTTCGTCGAGATCGTCGCGCAGGACGTTCTGGAGCACATACCGAGGACCCGGCAGGTCTCCACATTGATCGAATGGGGGCGCCTTCTCTCGCCGAGCGGCGTGTTGAGCGTTCGCGTCCCCAGCTTTCACGATCTGGCGAAACTTGCCAAACACCCCGACTGGCAGAACGAGGAGCGCCAGCAATACCTCGTGCAGATGGCCTATGGAACGCAGGCCTATCCCGGAGACTACCATCTCTGCGGGTACACGCCTTGGACGGTGACGACCAATGCCAGGGAAGCCGGGCTGATCGTAAGCCGCGCGTGGATTCGGGATCTCTGGCTTTTCGAACTCGAATTTCGCCTCTCGAGCGAAATCTACAGCCTCACCGACGAGGAATGGCTGCATCATATCTATTTCTCGAAGGGGCACCGCTGCATCGATGCGGGCGGCCTCGCGTATTGGAGCGGTCAACTCGCTGAAGGACGGAAAAGACGCGATCTCGAACCGGTGATCGTGGCGGCCTTGCTCACCGAACCGCCGTGAGCACCGACCCGCAGCGGAGGATGGAACCACCGCGCATCGGAATCTGTGAGAGGCCGCCTCGCGGCGTATTCCGGTTTCATCACCCTCAGGACAGGAACCAGCCCTGCTCGATCTGGGCGACGTGCGCGCTGTGTGCTTCGGCGCTGTCCGTCAACTGAACGGCGAGATCGGCCCGGGAGACGCCGCTGTCGAGGCGGGCGGTCCAGAACTGCAAACCCTCCGCCTCCGCCGGCCGACCGAGGGCGCTCATGTAGAGCGCCTCGACATAGGCCGAGTTCGAGAGGGACCCGTACTTGGCTTGGCTCTCGGCGCTCGCGAGGAAGCCTTGCGCGAGCACGCTGAGATTCCCGCCCTGATCGAGTTGCTGGGTCCAGAACTCCAGGCCTCCAGCGTCCGGAGCCCGGTTGAGCATCGTGTAGTAGAGGCGGGCCACGTCCGCCGCCTGCCTGTCGGGGACGAACAGCCCCGCGTCGAAGACGCTCTGCAGGCTGCTCAGATGCTCGTCCGAAAACACGAACCCACTGGCGACATCGACGCGCGCGGCGCCCTGGTTCAACTGTCCGGTCCAGAAGGCGAGGCCGCCGCTATCCGCAGACCGATGCAACGTGCTCTGGTACAGTTGCTCCACGAAGGCCGCATTGTCGAGCGCACCGGCGCGTGCCTGGCCTTCGGCCGAGAAGAGCAGTTGCTGACCGAGGTCGCGCACCGAAGCGCCGTGCTCCAGTTGGTCGGCCCAGAACTCCAGCCCGAGATCATCGGGTGCGCGTCCGAGAAGGCCGGCGTAGAGCGAGTAGACCTGCCCGCCGATGCTGTGAACGTCGTGCGTGGAATTCCCGTACAAGGTGTAGATGAAATTTGGCGCGACACTATATTTGTAGAGGTTGTAATCGTTCGGCAGAAACGTCGCGTTGTTGACATCGACCTTCAGGTCGAATCCGCTCGTGATGCCGTTCAACAAGCCGATCGGGACGGCAAATTCGACGATGGTCTTGTCCGCGTTGAACACATGGGCCAGCGGCGTCACCGACAGATTCGTCCCGACCTCCGTCCCGCTGAAAAGGTAGGGCAGTCCGTCCGTCGCGAAATCGACGTAGAATTCCGCGCCCGTGCCAGCCCCGGTAAAAGGCTGCGCACCCGTGCTCTCGTTGCGATCGGTGTTCAGCCAGAACGTCGTGAAGGCGGCGATGGCCACCGGTGATTGAAGGGCGAAGAGGTACTGGTCGCCCTCTCGCGTTGCGTAGAGCGCGTAATTCGCAGCACCTGTCCGGGCGGTATCGAGCCGCTCCGCGATCGTCCAGTCCGCAAGATTGCCATCGACGACATGTGCCATGGAGCAGCCTCCCTGATCCGCAACGGGCCGCGATCGACAGGCCTCGGCAGATCGAGGCGCGAAGAGCAGGACCGCCAACGGCAATTCCAGTCGAGGCTCTTATCGGCTTGCACGTCGACAAACCGAAGCGAGATTCCGGTGCTCTTCAGGGCCGATATGGGATTAGTCGCTTCGAGGTACGTCGAAGCATCGGCTATATCTTGCCTAGCCTCGTGCGACCGAGGCACAAGACTGGAAAAGCGGGGAATTTCGTTTGCCTTACCGAGGGTTCCGGCGGGATCGCGGCGCCCGAGGCCCGTCAGCCCTTCGGCCGCATCCGCTTCCCGATGGCCCGAACGAAGGCGGCGGAACCGTGCTGGATCCGCCTCGCCGCATTCAGGTGAGGCATTCGGATGACGCCCTTGCCTCGTGGCGGAGGCGTGCCATCGCTCGTCCCCACCGCTCGATCGATCGTCATCGAGACCAGGCAGAGGCCGAGCTTTCGATCGTCGGCGCTCCTGCCGAGGTCCCGCGGCGAGACGAGGCGGTTCACCTGGAAATAGATCTCCAGAACGCCGCTCGGGTCGATGTCGTCCTCGGTCACCTCGAAAGCGACCGGGATCGCACGCGCCTTGTAACGGTAGGTCAGGTTGGCCTTGTGCCCGGAGGGACAGAAGACGTCGATGGCCTGCGGTCTGCCCTTCGAGGCCATGCCGGTCACGAGGCACCGCACGCGCATCGGCATCGGCTGGCCCGGCTCGGTCTCGATCCTCAGGATCGCCACCGTCTCCTTGCTCCAGACGCCGTTCGGCTCGGCCCCGTACCAGCCGGAGAAGAGATGGGGGGTGAGCGAATGTCGCGAATCCGGCCCTGTCTCCGAACCCGGCTTGCTGGCACGCGGAACGGCCGGGCGCCTGCCCGCGAGGAGAAGCGAGAGGAAGGGGCCGACCCGCCTCAGGGTCGAGGACCACAGAAGCCCGTCCAGAAGCTCCATCTGCTCGAGCGTGTAGGTGAGCGGCGCGGCGCGCTCCGAGAGGCAGGCCCGGACCGCCTGCTTAAAGGCGTCCGGCTCGTCGTGGATCGTCAGCCCTGGAAAGCCGATGAAGTCCTCGTAGCCGCGCATCGCGGTCGTCGTGGCGACGATGCGCTTGCGATTGTAGAGGGCCTCCGCCGTCTTCAGGTTCGTGCCGCCTCCGAGCGTGATCGGCAGGACGACGCCGCCCGCCAGGTCGAACAACGTGCTGAGGCCCGCCTCGTCCTGGACGCCCGCGACGATCAGCCGGGCTGCGTTCAACCCGTACCAATCGGCATAGCCGGGCGTGCGATCGAGCAGGCCCGCGACACTGCCGACCACGATGATGCGCTCGTCGGGCGCGAGATAGCTCATCCGGGGACCGAGCATCTCGGCGAAGCCGACCGCGTTCGGCGGATGCCCTGATCCGACGAACACCATCGTGGAGAAAAGCGACAGGGTGCGGCGCCAATGATCCTCCGCGGGAGGCGGGACGAGGGGCCAGACGCCATTCGGCGCGACGAGGATGGGCTTGCCGACAGGCGCGAAATGATCGTGATCATGCTTGCTCACGACGATGATGGCATCGGCACGCGAGGCGAGATCGTCCTCGATCTCTCTCGCGCGTGAGGCGAGCCGAGCGCGGCCCTCGGCCGAATGGCCCGCGGTCACGCTCTCGATCAGATGGCCTTCCACGTTGTGCGAGGAGTAGAGGATCCGCACGTCGATGCCGGGCCGCTGACGCAGATACTCGCGCAACGCGGGCCAGAGCCAGGCCTGCTCGCAGGCGATGATGTTGGGGTGGAACTCGTCCACGACCCGGCAGAACCTCTGCCACGCCTCCGGATCCTGCAGGAGGACGTCGGAAGCATCGACATCGACCCGCCCCTCCCGCCGTGTCAGCTCACGTTGGAAACCTGCGCTCACCGGGAACAGGAATTCGCTGTCGGGCTCTTCAGGCTGGGCAGCCGCCTCGTAGACAGCAATGTGTTCCGTGATCCATCCCCGCTCGCGCAGCACGCGGTGCAGCGCGTTGACCCGGATCTGGCCGCCGTGCCGGGGAACGGAGATCGGATAGGTGGCGAGCGAGAGATACCGCATCGAAGGATCCCATTCAGCGGCGTGCCGCCTCATCTCAGCTGCGGTCGCCGGACGTGGCTCGCCACCGGCGAGCGCCTCGGATTTGCCCGTCAGAAGCCGCGTTCGGCCAGGACGGCGTCGAGCTTCCGACGAAACAGCGGGATGACCTGCTCCCATTTGCGCGGCTCGTAGGTCGAGGCGATCCGCGCCCGCCTCGCCTGCACGAGGTCGTCGTCGATCGTGTAGCGATGGATTGCGTCCCGCCAAGCGGCATAGTCGAGCGGGTCCAGGAGCTCGGCCATGTCGCCGGCGACTTCGGGCATCGAAGCGCTGCTGGAGGCGAGGCAGGGCGTGCCCGCCGCCAAGCTCTCGGCGATCGGCAATCCCCAGCCCTCGTAGAGCGAGGGATAAACGGTGAAGCGCGCGTTCGCGTAGAGCCAGCTCAGATCCTCGTCGGAGACGTCCTCCAGGATCCGGATCCGGTCGGGAAAGAGGCGGTGACAGCCCTCGATGCAGCTCAGGAGGTTCTCGACGTTCCAGCCGGGCCGCCCGACGAAGACGAGCGGCAGCACCTCGCCCGGTGCGCGTTCATGCAGCTCTCGCCAGATGTTGAAGAGCATCTGGTGGTTCTTCCGCGGCTCGATCGTGCTCACGTAGAGGACGAAGCGGCCCGATGCGAGCGAGCGCCAACTCTCGGCGGGGCGCGGGGAACTCGGATGCACGTCGGCACCGAGTTCCATGCGTGCGAGAGCGGGCTGCCGGGTTTCCAGGCGCGCGAGGTAGGATTCGACGTCGCGCAGGGTTGAATCCGAGATGCAGAACAGGATGTCGGCCGTCCACGCGGCATCGAGAATGAATTTCGGGAACTTCTTGTCCATGCCGGGCACACAATATTCCGGCATCATGATCGGGATGATGTCGTAGATGACCTGCGCGACGAAGATGTTTTTTCGTTTCTTCGCCGTGTAGAGCAAGCTGAGATAATCGAAGTCCCACAGCAATCCCGCGCTGACGACGACATCCCCACTCTGCAAATTGACCTTCGATCCATACTGGACGCGAGGCCCGCCCTGCGGATCCATCCGCTTGGGGACCTGTTTCGGGTCCTGGTAGAGGATCTCGCAGGCCTTCTCGCGACCGATGCTGCGGAATTCCGCGTTCAGATGGTCGTAATAGAAGAACTCCGTCCGCTTCTCGCTCGCGAGATATTCCTTGGCAATCTCCCGCTCGGTTCGAACGATCCCGACGGCGTGCTTACCGATGTAGTGCCGGCTCGTCGTGATATCGATCAGGAAACGCTTCGGCATAGACGCTACCAACCTTGGATCATGTATCGAAGTCCGGCAGGGCCGGGAGAACGCGGGCTCTCAGCGCGATCGATCATCGCGACGGGCAGGGCCGGCGCTTAGCATGCGGGGCGATCGGAGGATGAGCCGGGACGTCGCCCCCATCATGCGAGCTCTCCGCCTGCGATCCGGCGGCGCCAATCGTCGAGCACGTCGTCGAGGGTCTGCGACCACGGAATCGCCGGGCTCCATGCCAGGAGTTCCGCCGCTCTCTCCGCGTGCCCGTAGGCGACCGGGGTATCGCTCGGGCGCAGGCGCTGTGGATCGCGCTCGACCGCGATGGGACGTTGCGCGCGGGCCAGCAGGTCCGTCAGGACGTCTCCGATCCGTCGCGGCACGCCCGAGGCGAGATTGAAGATGATGCCGGACGGCAGATCGTGCCGCAGAACGGCGCGCCGATAGGCGTCCACCACGTCCCGCACGTCGAGGAAGTCGCGGCAGGCGTCGAGATTGCCCACGCGGATCGTGGGCGGTTGCAGGCCCGCTTCGATTCGCGCGATCTGAGCCGCGAAGGCCGGCACGACGAAGCGTTCCGTCTGACCGGGACCGGTGTGGTTGAAGGGGCGGAACCTGACGGCGCGGAGCCCGTCCCGCACCATCTGACCGACGAGGAGATCCGCTGCCGCCTTCGAGGCGGCGTAGGGATTGGCTGGGTCGAGCAGGGCTGCCTCGTCGAGGCCGCTCGCGCGCAGCTTGAAGGTCCCCCCATACACTTCCGAGGTGCTCACGAAGACGAGGCGCGCATCGGGCACCTCGCCGAGCATCGCCTCGCCGAGTGCGCGGGTCCCGCCGCAATTGACCGCCCAGGCCTGGTCCCGGTCGAGAAAAGCGTCCTGAACCGCGGTGATCGCGGCGAGATGGACCACGCAGGTCGGTCGCACCTCGCGGATCGCCTGACGGATGCGGCCCGCATCTACGAGGTCGAACTCGACGGCCTGAAGGCCCTCGTCCAGCGAGCCGTCCGCCCTGCGTTGCGCGCCGAAGAGCCGATCCTGATCTCTGAGGCAGGGCCGGAGAGCGCGGACCAGCGCCCGCCCGACGAAGCCGTCCGCTCCGGTGATCAGGATGCGCTCGCTCACGCTTGCCTGCCTCTCGCGTAGGACGCGCATGCCGTCCGGCCCGGCCAGAGTCACCGGGGCGCGGAGAGCCGCTTCAGATCGGCGTCGACCATCTCACGAATCATGTCCTCGAGGCTCGTCTCCGGCTCCCAGCCCAGTCGGCTCTTCGCCTTGGCAGCATCGCCGAGCAACACGTCGACTTCGGCCGGACGAAACAGTGCGGGATCGATGACGAGGTGCTCCTCGGCGGCGAGGCCGCAATGCTCGAACGCGATCCGGCACATGTCGCGCACGGTCACGGTCCGCCCGGTCGCGACGACGTAATCGTCGGCAATCTGCTGCTGCAGCATCAGCCACATGGCCTTCACGTAGTCGCGAGCATGGCCCCAGTCGCGTTTCGCGTCGATGTTGCCGAGCCTCAGATCACCGGCGAGGCCGAGCTTGATCCGCGCGACGCCGTCCGTGACCTTCCGCGTGACGAACTCAATGCCGCGGAGCGGGCTCTCGTGGTTGAACAGGATGCCGCTGGAAGCGTGCAGGCCGAAGCTCTCACGATAATTCACGGTCATCCAGTGGGCGTAGAGCTTCGCCGCCGCGTAAGGGGATCGCGGGTAGAAGGGCGTGCTCTCGGATTGCAGGGGCTCCTGGACCAGACCGTACATCTCGGACGACGACGCCTGATAGAAATGCGCATCGGGCTTCTCGATCCGCACCGCCTCGAGCATGTTCGCGCAGCCGAGACCGGTGATGGCTCCCGTGAGCAGCGGCTGCTGCCAGGAGGTCTTCACGAAGGATTGTGCGGCAAGGTTGTACACTTCGTCCGGCTGGACGGTCCGGACGGTTCGCAAGAGGCTCGAGAGGTCGGCGAGGTCGCCGTCGACGAGCCGCACATCCTGAGCGATGCCGAGCCAGCGAAGCCGCACATCGTTGACGTCGGTCGTGCTCGACCGGCGCACGAGCCCATGGACGTCGTAGCCCTTACCGAGGAGCAGTTGCGCCAGATAGGCGCCGTCCTGCCCCGTGATGCCGGTGATGAGGGCTTTCTTCATGCGCGGTCCAGGGAAGTCCTGTCGGGAGGCACCCGTTCGAACGGGACGGGAGACATGCGGTACGATCCTCGGGAGGCCGCGTCAAAACGCGGCCCGGCGACGCGAACCTCGGCGGCAACACTATTCCGGGCGGGCCATTGTGTCCGACGCCGGAAACAACACGGCAATGGCCAGGATGCCAGGGTACGGATGCGCACTGTCAGGCCTTTGATCCTGCGGCCCGACCGGTTCGGAAGTCGGGATGCGCCGCGGGATGAGCGAGGCCAATCAACGACCGGTAGAACGCACCCTTCGCGGCATCCGCTTTCATCCCCGCATCGCTTTCGATGGCCTGCACGCCGCGCCGGATGCTAGCTTCCACCGGCAGTTGCAAGCGCCAAGCGTGGCGAACTCTTTTCTTCGCCCGAACCGAACCCTTCACGCCAGCCCGGAAACGTCATGCCCGTGACCGAAGACGAAGTTGATTGGGCCTATAAGCTGGCTTTCGGCCGGCCGGCAGAGTCTGACGACGCACGCGCCTTCTGGTCCAGCAACGCGACCGACCTCCGGCATCTTGTGGATAGACTGATCCAATCGAGCGAGGCCGTCGCGAACAGGCAGGGTGCGCACAGAGGTGCCGTCTACGATCTGTCACCGACGTTGCAGCCCCGCCTCCTGCCGATTCTGCGCCGCTTGCGACCGCACCGGCCGGTCGGCACAGACAAGATCCGAGTCGGCCGCGACCATGACGGCGGGTACGTGATGGTGGACGATCTCGATGGCGTCGCAGCCGCCTATTCCCTCGGCATCAGCGACGACGTCTCCTGGGATCTCGACCTCGCCAATCGGGGGATCGAGGTCTTCCAGTTCGATCACACCATCGAGAACACCCCCGTCGAGCACCCGCGTCTGCACTGGTCGAAGCTCGGAATCGAGGGCGTGTCGAGCGAGCAGGAGCAACTCGACACGCTGACCCACATCCTGGCCCGGAACGCCCATCGCGACCGCACCGACCTCGTGCTGAAATGCGACATCGAGGGGCACGAATGGGAGATGCTGAGCCATCTCTCCTCGAATCTGCTCGATTGCTTCCGGCAGATCGTGATCGAGATCCATCTTCTCGATCGCCTCGGAAGCGACGCTTTCCTCGACACGCTCCGTCGAGGCGTGCTTGCCCTGACCGCGAACCACCGCGTCGTCCACGTGCACGCGAACAATTGCGCGCCTTACTTCATCCTCGGCGGCATTCCACTTCCCTCAGTCCTCGAACTGACACTTCTGAGGCGCGACCGTCGCCGTCTCGAGCCCAGCGACGAGACTTTCCCGACAGCCCTCGACATGCCGAACGCGCCGCACCTCGCCGATTTCCAACTCGGCACTTTCCGGTTCTGAGGGCGGCGCCCCGGAGCGCGGCTCACGGGAATCCGGCGTTCGATGAGGCAGCGAGGTGCCGCAGGTCCGCTCCGCGAAGGCCGTGCGCGCCAGAGCGCGGTTTCGACTCTGCAGCGAAGGTGGGGGGCTTTGGGATCGGGGCCTGTGCCGCGGCCTTCCGATGCGGGTCAGGTCCGGCCGTGACGGCCGATGTGGCCGCGCGCAGCAGGATGGCGATGAAGCATGGCGGCGCCGCGATGCGCGGCCGCCGCCTCTTCAGGTCATTCCCACTCGATGGTGCCGGGCGGCTTCGAGGTGATGTCGTAGGTGACGCGATTGATGCCCTTCACCTCGTTGATGATGCGGGTGGCAACCCGCCCGAGGAAGGCCATGTCGAAGGGATAGAAATCCGCCGTCATGCCGTCGACGGAGGTGACGGCACGGAGCGCGCAGACATGGTCGTAGGTCCGGCCGTCACCCATCACTCCGACCGTCTTCACGGGTAGGATCACCGCGAAGGCCTGCCAGATCGTATCGTACAACCCGGCCTTCCGGATCTCTTCGAGGTAGATCGCATCCGCCTTCCGGAGCGCATCGAGCTTCTCGGCCGTGATCGTGCCGGGACAGCGGATCGCGAGGCCCGGGCCGGGGAAGGGGTGGCGGCCGACGAAAGCGTCCGGCAGGCCGAGCTCTCGACCGAGCACCCGCACCTCGTCCTTGAAGAGTTCGCGCAGCGGCTCGACGAGCTGCATGTTCATGCGCTCGGGCAAGCCGCCGACATTGTGATGCGACTTGATGGTGACGCTCGGCCCCCCCGTGAACGAGACGCTCTCGATGACGTCGGGATAGAGGGTGCCCTGCGCGAGGAAGGCCGCGCCGCCGATCTTCTTCGATTCCGCCTCGAACACGTCGATGAAGAGCCGGCCGATCGTCTTGCGCTTCACCTCCGGGTCGCTGACGCCCTCGAGCGCGCCGAGGAAGGTGTCTTGCGCCTCCACGTGGACGAGCGGGATGTTGTAATGGTCGCGGAACAGGCGCACGACCTCCTCGGCCTCACCCGCCCGCAGCAGGCCGTGATCGACGAAGACGCAGGTCAGCTGCTCGCCGATCGCTTCGTGAATGAGAACCGCCGCCACCGCCGAGTCGACGCCGCCGGAGAGCCCGCAGATCACGCGCTCCTTTCCGACCTGCGCGCGGATCTTCTCGATCGCCTCCTCGCGATAGGCACCCATGGTCCAGTCGCCGGAGCAGCCCGCGATGTCGCGCACGAAGTTGCGGATCAGGAGCGCCCCGTGCGGCGTATGGGCCACTTCGGGGTGGAACTGCACCGCGTAGAACTTACGCGCCTCGTCGGCCACCGCGGCGAAGGGTGCGTTCTTCGAGATCGCGACCGTGGTGAACCCGTCCGGCAGCTTCGTGACCCGGTCCCCGTGGCTCATCCAGACGGGATAGTGCTCGCCGATGTGCCAGACGCCGTTGAACAGGGCGCACTCGGCCAGGATCTCGATCTCGGCCCGGCCAAATTCGGCGTGGTGCCCGCCCTCGACCTCGCCGCCGAGCTGGGCCGCCATGGTCTGCTGGCCATAGCAGATGCCGAAGACGGGGACGCCGGAATTGAACACCACCTGCGGTGCCCGGGGCGAGGCCTCCGTGGTCACCGATTCCGGGCCGCCCGAGAGGATGACGCCCTTCGGCTTTGTCTCCGCGAAGGCTTCGGCTGCCTTCGTGAAGGGCACGATCTCGCAGTAGACGCCCTCCTCGCGCACGCGCCGCGCGATGAGCTGCGTCACCTGGCTGCCGAAATCGACGATGAGGATCTTGTCGTGGTCGGTGGTCGTCATGGCCTGCAGTTAGACGAGCGCCCGCGCCCGTGCAACGCGCCTGCCCGCAGGGCTGGGAGGCACCGGCTCGAAGGCTGGGGATCGGGAGCGCGAGGACGATCCGGGCGGACCGCAGCATTAAGGGGATGTTCACGCCCCGGCGGCGAAAGGGGCCGCCCAGTCCACACGCTCAGGAGCCTCACGCCATGAGAGCAACGATCCTCGGACTCACCGCCGTCGCGCTCGCCGGCATCACTCCCGCCGCCGCGTTGCCGATCGCCGGCAACCCGCTCGTGGCACCCGCCACCGGAATCGCGCAGGCGCGCGTGGTCTCGCGCACCGTCATCCGCGGCCCGCGCTGCAAGACGGTCGTGGTCAAGCGACGCGGCCCCTACGGCCGGGTGGTCGTGGAACGCCGGCGCCGCTGCTTCTGAACATCCTGAAAGACCTCCGAATGGCCCCGCTCCGGGGCCATTCGCCGTTTCAGGACCGCTCCAGCGTGGCGACGTAGAACCCATCCGTGCCGGTCAGCGCCGGGCTCATCTGCAATCCGTGCTCCGTGAAGCGCAGGAAGTCCGCGAGACCCGGCAGGAGCCGATCCACGACGCTCCGCGACGGCACAACCGCGAAGGCGCCTCCGCTTCGCCCCAGCAGGCCCGCGATCGCGCCGTCGTTCTCTTCGGGCAGGATCGAGCAGGTGATGTAGGTGATGCGCCCGCCGGGGCGGACGAGGCGGCCCGCGCGGTCGAGAACCGCGGCCTGTTCGCTCAGCCGGGTCGCGAGGCTGCCCGGACGCAGGCGCCACTTCGCGTCCGGGTTGCGGCGCCAGGTGCCCGTGCCGGTGCAGGGAGCGTCGACGACGACACGATCGACGGTGCCGTCGAGATCTTCGAGGACGTCGGCGCGGGCGCGCCCGGTGCGGGGCGTGCGCACCTCCGCCTCGGCGCCGGCCCGGCGCAGCCGCTCGTGGATGGGCGCGAGGCGGCGCGGGTCACCGTCCGTCGCGACGAGGCGGCCCCGATTGCCCATCTCGGCCGCGAGGGCGAGCGTCTTGCCCCCACCCCCGGCGCAGAGATCGACGACCGTCTCGCCGGGCCCCGCCCCCGCGAGCAGGCTCGCGATCTGCGAACCCTCGTCCTGGATCTCGTACCAGCCTTCGAGGAATTCCGGCTCGACATGGAGCGCGGGACCCCGCCCGTCGGCGCCGATCGGGATGCGCAGGCCCTGGGGAGCGTGCGGCGTCGGCGCGGCGGAGAGGTGGCCGAGGCTCGCGAGGGCATCGGCCCGGCTCCGCTTCAAACTGTTGATGCGGATATCGAGCGGCGCCCGGCGGCCGAGCGCGCGCAATTCCGGCAGCAGCTCGTCGCCCAGTATGGCCCGGAGCGAGGGCAGCACCCAATCGGGCGCGTCCCCCGCGATCTCCGGGGGCGCCCCGGCGAGGCTGCCCGCCTCCACCCGCTCGCGTTCCGTCTCGGTGAGCGGCGCCGGCGCGAAGCGCTCGCCGCTGAACAAACCGGCGATCGTCGGCGCGGCGAGGCCCTGCTGCAGGCGCAGCGAGCCGATCAGCACGGCGCGCGGGCTGTCCGCGCCCATGATCCAGGCTGCGGAGGCGCGGCGGCGCAGTGCGTCGTAGACGAGGCTCGCGATCGCCGCGCGATCGCCCGAACCGGCGAAGCGATGGGCGAGGCCCCAATCCTTCAGGGCATCGGCGGCCGGCCGGCGGCGCTCGGTGACGTCGGCCAGAACCTCGATGGCGGCGGAGCAGCGTGCGGCGGGGGTCAGGTCGAACTCTCCTTCAGAAACGATTCACGCTGCCGCGATACGGCCACGCTTCGCGCCCAGCCGGGCCACATTACGGCCGAGCTTCCGGCGCGATCCCGGCTCAGAACGCGAGGGCCTGCCCTTCGTCAACGCCGGAGCCAACAAGCCAGCCATGTCGCCCGTCATCCATCTTGCCGCCGCCGGCCTCCTGGCTCTCGCGGTCGCCGCCTGCTCGACGGCGCCGGCCGCGCCCGACCTCACGCCGCCGCCGCGCCGGCCGGTCGATGCCAAGACGCAGCTCGAATACGGCAGCCCGCCGCCCCCGCCGCCCGGCCCGCGCTACTGAGCCATCCGCTCAGGCCGCCTCGCGGGCGCGCCGCCGTTCGTAGGTCTTGAGGTGGGTGTAGGCCCGCTCAAGATGCGGACGCGCGGCGCCCTGCGCAGCATCTCTCCCCCGCGCGATCAGGTCGCCCACGATGTGGTCGGCCTCGATCCGGCCACCACCCTCGATGTCGCGCAGCATCGAAGCGGTGACGGGCGAGCCCTCCTGCGTCAACATCGTGCGGGCACCGGCCGCGACCTTGGCCCGCGGCTCGAAGCCGGACGCCGAGGCCACCGCCACACACTCGGCGTAGAGCCCCTCGACGAAGTCTCTCCCGCCCGGCGCACCGACGATGTCGCCGATGCTGCCGCGCATCAGGCAGGTGCTGCCCGCGAGCGTCGCGAGGAAGACCCACTTTTCCCACATCTCGAGCAGGATGGTCGCGCTGAGCTTCGGCTGGAAACGCGCGCCTTCCATCAGGGCATCGATCGCCTCGACACGGGCCGAGCGCGTGCCGTCGCGCTCGCCGAAGGTCAGGGTGCAGAATTCGCTCATGTGGCGGATCTCACCCGCCTGACCGAGGGTCGCCACGATCGCGCATGAGCCGCCGAGGACCCGCTCGGATCCGAAGCGGGCGTCGAGGGCATCGAGGTGGCGCAAGCCGTTGAGGATCGGCAGCACGCTCGTGGCTTGGCCGATTGCGGGCGCGACGTCGCGGATCGCTCCGTCGAGGTCATAGGCCTTGCAGGAGAAAAGAACGAGATCGAAGGCGCCTCCCTTGCCCGCGGAGAGCGCGTCGGCCGTCACCGTCTGGGGCTCGGGGATATGTGCGTCGCCGAGCGGGCTACGGACGGCGAGACCGTCTGTCCGGAGCTTCTCCGCCCGCGCCGGACGCACGAGGAACGTGACGTCGCGCCCAGCCTCGGCGAGGCGCGCCCCGTAATAGCCGCCGGTCGCCCCTGCTCCAACCACGAGCACCCGCATCGAACCTCTCCTGCCGCCAGGACCCTGTGCCGGCCCTCCATGCGCGCGACGGCACGCGGATGCAACGGAGCTTCAGGGCCCGAGCGGCGTGAAGAGGATGCGCCAGGCGAAGATGAGCCACATCAGGCCGAGGATCAGGACGCCCGCCATGTAGGCGCGGAAGCGGCTCGGCACGTGGTTCGAGGTCACGAAGATGTAGGCGTGGGCGTAGCGCGACAGCACGAAGATCCAGGCCAGCACGACGAATACGAGGTCCGCCTTGCGGGTGTAGAGCGCCAGAGGCACGAGCGCGAAGAACAGGACCGGGATCTCGAACTGGTTCGCGAAGGCGTTGGCCGCGGCCTGGACCTTCGGGGGCCAGTTGCGCTCGCCGAGCGCGATGTCACCGATCCGGACGCGCCCAGCCCCGATCTCGGCGAAGCGTCGCCGCCCCATGACGCCGATCAGGATGAAGACGAGAAGCACCTGCACGAAGACGGGCGCGAGGATGGCCTGGACGGTCATGAGGAAGTCCGTGGGGGCGCGCACCATCGTGCGCCCCCTCACCTGAGAAGAAGGATCGGGTGCGTCAGCCTCAGGTCCGGCTCGGGTAGTTCGGGCTCTCGCGGGTGATGGTCACGTCGTGCACGTGGCTCTCGCGCAGGCCCGCATTGGTGATGCGGATGAACTGCGCCCGCTCCTGAAACTCCGGCACGGTCGCGGCACCGACGTAGCCCATGGCAGCCCGCAGGCCACCGACGAGCTGGTGGAGCACCGCGGCGACCGGCCCCTTGTAGGGGACCTGACCTTCGATTCCCTCGGGCACGAGCTTGTGCGTCTCGCTGACCTCGGCCTGGAAGTAGCGGTCCGCGGAGCCGCGGGCCATGGCGCCCACCGAGCCCATGCCGCGGTAGCTCTTGTACGAGCGGCCCTGGTAGAGAAAGACCTCGCCCGGCGCCTCGTCGGTGCCCGCGAGCAGCGAACCGAGCATCGCCACCGAGGCGCCGGCGGCGATCGCCTTGGCGAGGTCGCCGGAGTACTTGATGCCGCCATCCGCGATCACGGGCACGTCGGCCTCGTAGGCGGCTTCGACCGCCTCCATGAGGGCGGTGAGCTGGGGCACGCCGACGCCTGCCACGATCCGCGTCGTGCAGATCGAGCCCGGGCCGATGCCGACCTTGATGGCATCGGCGCCCGCATCGATGAGAGCTTGCGCACCCTCCTTCGTGGCGACGTTGCCGGCCACGACCTGGACCGCGTTCGAGAGCTGCTTCACCCGGCGCACGCTCTCGAGCACCTTGATCGAGTGGCCGTGCGCGGTGTCGACCACGATGACGTCGCAGCCGGCATCGATCAGGCGCTCGGCGCGCTCGAAGCCGCTGTCTCCCGTCGTCGTCGCGGCGGCCACGCGCAGACGCCCCTGCTCGTCCTTGACGGCGTGCGGATAGGCGACGCGCTTCTCGATGTCCTTGACGGTGATCAGGCCGATGCAGCGGTAATGGTCGTCGACGACCAGGAGCTTCTCGATCCGGAACTGGTGCAGGAGGCGCTTGGCCTCGTCCTGCGTGACGCCCTCGCGCACGGTGATGAGACGGTCGCGCGTCATCAGCTCGGCGACGGGCTGGCCGGCATTGGTCGCGAAGCGCACGTCGCGGTTCGTCAGGATGCCGACGAGCTTGCCGCGGGAGCCGTTGGGGCCCCGCTCCACCACGGGAATGCCGGAGATGCGGTTCGCCTTCATCACCTCGAAGGCGTCGGCGAGCGTCTCGTCGGGGTGGATGGTGATGGGGTTCAGCACCATGCCCGACTCGTACTTCTTGACGAGACGGACCTGCTCGGCCTGCTCCGGGGGCTCCAGATTGCGGTGGATGACCCCGAGGCCGCCGTTCTGAGCCATGGCGATGGCCATCGGCGCCTCGGTCACGGTGTCCATCGCCGAGGCGAGGATCGGCAGATTGAGGGCGATCGTGCGCGTCAGGCGGGTCGCGACATTGACATCGGTCGGCATCACCGAGGAGGCGGCGGGCCGCAGCAGAACGTCGTCGAACGTCAGGCCCTCGATGATGGAGTCGCTGCTGATCCGGGCCATGTGCCAACTACCTCACGGGCATCGCGCCGGGCCGGATTCGGCGCAACGGCGTCACTGGGTTGGCACGGGCCAGTATCATGCGCGGCAGGTCCGCGCAAAGCGGGACGCGGGCGAGGCAACAGGAAAACGGTCAGGCCCGCCCTGCGCCGGCCGCATGGCGGCCCGGCGCCGCATCCCGTGTCAGTTCGAGCGGCCGGCAGGGCCCTTGTCCGTCCAGTCGGGCGGCAGGCCGATGTAGTCGCCGATCATGCCGTCGATCCCGGGGGCGCGGCCGAAGGCCTCGCAGTCCGGATCGAGCGGCGCCTCACCCAGCACCGTGATGCGGATGCGGTCGTAGGTCGGGAGCGTCAGCGGCGCCTTGAACGGGTCCTGCCCGGTGGCGAGGAAGAAGCCGAAATCCTGCCCGAACTCACCCGCGAGATCGTAGATGTCGCTCGCCGGCGAGAAGCGCGCTTGGTTCGTGAAGGCGTTCGCCGCCCCGCCCCAGACCATCGCGGCCCGCTGATCGTGGCGCCTGTCGAGCGCCTCGGCCTCGACCGTGAGGCTCCCGAGGCCGATGGGCAGGCGTGGGATCGGCACGCGACCGACCGCGGTGGCGAAGCCGACCCCGACCTGGGAGGCCACGGTGACAGCGGCCGAGGTCGCGATGGTCGCGCCCGCGGCCGGCACGTTGGTGAGTTCGGCGCGGGTGACGGCGGCGCGGATCGTCAGGTCGGCCTTGCGGGTCGAGACCACGTCGTAGCGCAGGGACAGCTCGTAGCACAGGGCTCGGTCGGCGGCATTGGCGACGAGCTTGCGCTCGGCCGGCGTGAGACCCGGCGCCACGGCCTGCGAGAACTCCGTCGGGATGATGCGGACCGTGCGGGTCTGCGGCAGGGCTGCGCGGTCGAGATAGATGCGGGCGCTGCTCGCCGTCTCCTCGCTGGAGGCCAGACGGTCGTAGCGGGTCAGCGAGCCCGTCTCGTTCAGGAGCACCGTGCCGCAGGCGGCGAGGGCCGTGAGCAGGGTGATTCCGGCGGTGAGGCGGGGCAGGGAACGGGGCGTTTTCAGCCGAAGAGGCATCCTGTCACTTTCGCGGCGAGGTCTCGTGCGACGGCGACAGCCCCCGTCGCAACCGTCCCGCGGCGCAGGGGGTAGGCCCGTCGCGCAGTGATGGCTGGAGCGGCGGCAGGCCGGCGTGTTGCGGCTGAGCTTAAGCGCCTTCCGGCTCGCCCGGAACGGGATTCGCCGTTAACGAAGCACTTACGACCGGCCGTGTGGCCCGGGCGACACGAACCAGCAACATACGATTGTGGCGCGCGCTTCATCCCGCGGCTTTCGCGACGTCGGCGCCCCACGCAACCTCGATCGCACCTCGACCATTCTCCGCCCGATGCGCACGTCCCGAATCGTCCCCCTCGTCGTCGCCACCGCCCTCTTCATGGAGAACACCGACTCGACGGTGATCGCGACGGCTCTGCCCACCATTGCGGCAAGCCTCGGCGAGGACCCGATCGCATTGAAGCTCGCGCTCACCTCGTACCTCGTCAGCCTCGCGATCTTCATTCCGATCAGCGGTTGGATGGCCGACCGCTACGGCGCCCGCACGGTGTTCCGCGCGGCGCTGACTGTCTTCATGGCAGGCTCGCTGGCCTGCGCGGCCTCGAACGGCCTCGGTTGGTTCGTCGCCGCCCGCTTCCTGCAGGGGATCGGCGGCGCGATGATGGTGCCGGTCGGCCGACTCGTGATCCTGCGCAGCGTGCCGAAGGCGGAGCTCGTCACGGCACTCGCCTACCTCACCATTCCCGCTCTGATCGGACCGATCATGGGGCCGCCCCTCGGCGGCCTCATCACCACCTGGCTCGACTGGCGCTGGATCTTCCTCATCAACATCCCGATCGGCCTGATCGGGATCGGCCTCGCGACCGCCTTCTTCGAGGATCTGCGCGAGCCCGAGCGCCCTCCCCTCGACCTGAGCGGCTTCCTGATGCTGGCCCTCGGCCTCGCAACCCTGATGCTGGGCCTCGCCTCGACCGGGCGCCACCTTCTTCCGGACTGGCTGAGCTGGGCCTGCCTCGGTGTGGGTGCGGCCCTCCTTGTCCTCTATCTGCGGCATTCCCGTGCGGTGGCGCATCCGGTGCTCAGGCTCGACCTCTTCCGTCACCCCACCTTTCGTGCCTCCGTCGTCGGAGGCAGCCTCTTCCGGATCGGCACGGGCGCGATTCCCTTCCTGCTGCCGCTCATGCTGCAGATCGGCTTCGGCCTCGATCCGCTGCAATCGGGCCTCATCACCTTCGCGGCGGCGGCCGGAGCCATGTTCGTCAAGACGGTGGGACCCCGGATCCTCCGGGCGTTCGGATTCCGCCGCGTGATGGTGACGAACGCGGTGCTCGCGGCCGGCTTTCTCGCCGTGAACGGCCTCTTCACCGCCCAGACGCCGCACTGGCTGATCGTGGCTTTGCTCTTCGTCGGCGGCTGCCTGCGGTCGCTCCAGTTCACCTGCGTGAACGCCATCGCCTACGCCGATCTCGAATCCCGCGACATGAGCGCGGGCACGAGCCTCGCCAGCGTCGCCCAGCAGATCTCGCTCAGCCTCGGCGTCACGATCGGCGCGCTGGCGCTGGAAGCGGCGGCCGGCTGGCAGGGTCGGAATGCCATACGTGCCGAGGATTTCGCCCCGGCTTTCCTCGCGGTCGCGCTGGTCTCGGGCGCCTCGGTCCTGGCCTTCCGCCGGCTCGCGCCGGATGCGGGTGCCGAGGTCTCCGGCCAGCGCATCGCGAGGGCACAGCCCGCCGGCGCCCCGGGCCGCACCTGACTCGGCGGCCTGGAGCGGCTTTGGGAGGACGGCTAAGCGGCTGCTCGCGCGGCGGACGCCCGCTTCGGTCGCGCGGGCGTCCGAGCTGCAGCCTTCGGAGCATTTTTGGCCGGCTTCGCGGAGGCGCGCCCGATGCGCCAGCCCTGCCAGCTCCAGGCTCCCGGCCCCATCAGCGCGTAAATCAGGAACCCGCCGGCGAGGCCGAGGTCGGCCAGGAACAGCGTGCGCTCGGCGACCGACGGCGCTCCGACGAAGTGCCAGAACGGGTGTAGCAGGAACGCCATCGTCGCGACGAAGCCCGCGAGCGCAAGGCCGGTCAGCCGCGGTAGCACCCCCAGGATGATGGCCAGCGGACCAAAAACCTGAACGATCACCGCAGCCGTGGCCAGCACGTTCGGAGAGGGCAGACCGGTGCCCGCGAGCGTCAAGGCGAAACCCGAGACGTTGAGTGCCCGGGCGATTCCGGTGGGCAGGAGAGCCGCCGCGAGCAGCAGGCGCGAGGTGAGTAGCAAACCGTCCTGGGCGCGGGCGATCACGTGAGAGACTCCGGTCTCGAAAGGGTCGCCCGCAGGCTCGCGGGGCCGCATGAAGACCGGGTTAAGGATGCGGGGTTCTCAACCGGAGACGCCGCCGCGGAACAGACGCCCGTGCTCGGTCCAGGCGACGACGATGAGAGCGAGGGTGCCGAGCCCCGCGTAGCCGATTCCGATCGGCAGGGTGCTGCCGTCGAATGCCCGGCCGATCAGGTAGCCGCAAAAGGCGCCGAGGATGGTCGTGTAGAACCCGAGGACGGACGAAGCGGTCCCGGCGATGGCGCCGAGGGGCTGCAGCGCCAGCGCGTTGAAGTTCGGCATCGCGAAGCTGATCAGGAACTGGTTGAGCGCCAGCACGCCGAGGAACAGGGCGAGCGGGGGCTGCCCGTGATAGGCGAGGCTGGTGCAGACCTGAGCGATGCCGACGACGACGAAGGCGATGAGGCCGGCATGCGACAGCGGGCGCATGCCGAGCCGGCGCACCGCGCGGGCGTTGACCAGGGTCGCCGCGCCCATGGCGCCCGCGACGGCGCCGAAGGCCAGCGGGAACAGGCTGCCGAGGTGATAGAGCCCCGTATCGAACACCTGCTGGGCCGAGCCGACATAGCCCATGATGCACCCGGTCAGGAGCCCGAGCGCCGTGGCATAGCCGACAGCGGTCCGGTTTCGCAGGGTGAGAAGCAGCGCCTGCCCCGTCGCCCTCAGGGAGAGCGGGCGGCGAAACTCCGGGTGCAGCGTCTCGGGCATCCGCGCCGTGAACCAGACGACGAGAATGCCGGCGAGCACCAGCATCGAGACGAAGACGTAGGTCCAGGAACCGAGCGCCAGCATCATGCCCCCGATCGCGGGCGCGATCATCGGCACGATCAGGAAGACCATCATGATGAGCGACATCACGCTCGCCATCTCGCGCCCGGCGAAGCGATCGCGGACGATCGCCGTCGAGAGCACCCGCCCGCCCGCCGCGCCGAGCCCCTGGATGACGCGGGCGGCGAGCAGCCAGCCGAAAGACGGTGCCGCCATGGCGAGGAAGCAGCCGGCCACGTAGATCGCGAGGCTTGCGAGCAGCACCGGCCTCCGGCCGAGCGCGTCGGACAGCGGTCCGTAGACGATCTGCGCGAGCCCGAACCCGATCATGTAGACATAGACGAGAAGTTGCAGGCTGTTCGGATCATCGATGCCGAACCGGGCCTGGATCGCCGGGAAGGCGGGGAGCAGATTGTCGATCGATATCGCGGTGACGGCCATCATCAGCGCGACGATGGCGACGAACTCGGCGAAGCCCGGCCCGCTCCAGGCTGGGGCCTCGCGCAGCGGTGCAGCCTCTGAATGACGGAGCGGTGCGGTCACGGACGGCCTTCGCTGGGGATTGGAGATCGGAGAACGCGCGGGCGGCCGGTTGGGCGCCGCCGGGAATCCGCCCGGTTAGGCGGCGCGGCGGGCTGCCGATGTGTGGACGCACACCGACGCGTTCACGCCGCAATGAACCCTCAACCTGCCAAGCTTCGGGATCGTCGCTCCCGTTCCGGAGGGCCAGCATGCACGGAGTCCGCCTCCTCGCGTTCATTCTTCTCGGCTGGACGGGTCTCTCGATCGGATCCGCGAGGGGCGAAGCGCCGCCGGACTTCGCAGACCGGGCGGAATCCCTCGTCCGCCCGCTGGCGCGGAGCGGTCTGTTCTCCGGCGCGATCCTCGTGGCGCATCGCGGCGTGCCCGTCTTCCGCCGCGCTTACGGCTACGCGAACAGGGAATGGGAGGTTCTCAACACACCCGAGACGCGGTTCCGGGTCGGTTCGATCACCAAGCAGTTCACGGCAGCCGCGATCCTGAAACTTGCCGAGACGGGGCGGCTCACGCTGGAGGATCCGATCCGGCTCTTCTATCCGCAGGCACCGGAAGCCTGGGCAGGCGTCACGATCCGGATGCTCCTGAACCACACGTCCGGCATCCCGAGCTACACGAACCTGCCGGACTATTACGCGCGCATCCAGCGGCTCGAATTGAGTCCGCAGGCGATCGTCGCGCTGACAGCGGACAAGCCGCTCCTGTTCGAGCCCGGTCGCGGCTTCGACTACAACAATACCGGCTACATCCTGCTGGGCCTCGTGATCGAGGCGGCATCCGGCCTCCCCTACGAGCGCTACCTGCGCGAGACGTTCTTCGATCCGCTCGGCCTGAACGACACCGGATACGACGACGCGACCACGATCTTGCCCCGGCGGGCCGCAGGCTACCGACACGCCAACGGCCGCTGGCGCAACGCCTTTCCGATCGCCTCCAGCATACCCTACGCCGCGGGCGCGCATTACTCGACCCTCGACGATCTCCTCGCCTGGGACCGCGCCCTGTTCTCGGATCGGGTGATCTCGGCGCCGTCGCGCCGGGCGATGTTCACGGATGGCGGCTACGGCTACGGGCTCGGCTGGTTCCTCGGAACGGCTCATGGCCACCGGCTCTGGTCGCATGGCGGCAACATCAACGGCTTCCTGACCATCAAGGACAACTACCCCGACGACGACTTGGTCGTTCTCGTCCTCGCGAACACCGAGACGGCTCCCGTTCAGACCTTGGCCCGCGAGATCGCGGCCCTCTGGTTCGGCGATCTCGAGCCGAAATCCGATATCGTGCTCGAGCCGGAGATCATGGACCGCTATGCGGGGCGCTACCGGCTGTCAGACGGGGCCATCCTGACGCTCGTGCGCGAGGGCGATCATCTCATGGTCGCGCTCTCCGGCGAGTCCGCCGTCCCGTTCGCGCCGGAAGGCGATCGGACCTTCCTGTCCCGGGAGCGGGACACCCGCATCACGATGGACACGGAGCCCGACGGAAGACCCACCGGCCTCATCCTGAGCCGGGGCACGACCGACCGGATGGCCGAGCGGATCGAGGAGCCGGCGCAGCACTGACGGCGGGTGGGCCGCAGTCGCCATCCCGGCCGTTCGAGGCTAAGATGCGCCGCGGACGGCTTCAGCGGCGGCGCCGGATGGACGCGAGGCTGTGATCCCGTACGAAGCGGGCCGGCCCGAGCCGCCCACGCCCTGTGTACGAGATTCTTATGGCCAAAAGTCCAACTTGATTTGGGGGGCCATCTGCCATTGGCTGCGGCCGAGAAAATCAACACCGCACAAGAAACGCCACCCGGAGGAGATCCCCATGAACAAGCCGGAATTTCTGGGCTCGACCACGAAGTCGCCCTTCGCGGCGCGCTATGACAACTTCATCGGCGGCCAGTGGGTCGCGCCCGCCAACGGCCGCTATTTCGAGAACACCTCCCCGATCACCGGCCGCGTCGTCTGCGAGGTCGCGCGCTCCGACGCTCAGGACATCGAGAAGGCGCTGGACGCCGCGCACGCGGCGAAGGACGCCTGGGGCCGCACCTCCCCGGCCGAGCGCGCCCGCATCCTCAACAAGATGGCCGACCGGATGGAGGAGAACCTCGATCTGATCGCCCTGGCCGAGACCTGGGACAACGGCAAGCCGATCCGCGAGACGACCCACGCCGACATCCCCCTCGCCATCGACCATTTCCGGTACTTCGCCGGCTGCGTGCGGTCGCAGGAAGGCTCGATCTCGGAGATCGACCACGACACCGTGGCCTACCATTTCCACGAGCCGCTCGGCGTCGTCGGCCAGATCATTCCGTGGAACTTCCCGATCCTGATGGCGGTCTGGAAGCTCGCCCCCGCCCTCGCCGCGGGCAATTGCGTGGTGCTCAAGCCGGCCGAGCAGACCCCGGCCTCGATCCTCGTTGTGCTCGAGTTGATCGGCGATCTTCTGCCGCCGGGTGTCCTCAACGTCGTCAACGGCTTCGGCCTCGAGGCGGGCAAGCCGCTGGCCTCCTCGCCGCGCATCGCCAAGATCGCCTTCACCGGCGAGACGACGACGGGCCGGCTGATCATGCAGTACGCCTCGCAGAACCTGATCCCGGTGACGCTGGAGCTCGGCGGCAAGTCGCCGAACATTTTCTTCGCCGACGTCGCCAACGAGGACGACGATTTCCTCGACAAGGCGCTCGAGGGCTTCACGATGTTCGCCCTCAACCAGGGCGAGGTCTGCACCTGCCCGAGCCGCGCGCTCGTCCACGAGTCGATCTACGACCGCTTCATCGAGAAGGCGATCAAGCGCGTCGAGGCGATCGTGCAGGGCTCCCCGCTCGATCCCGCCACCATGATCGGTGCCCAGGCATCGGGCGAGCAGCTCGAGAAGATCCTCAGCTACATCGACATCGGCCGGCAGGAGGGCGCCCAGGTGCTCACCGGCGGCGAGCGCAAGCGGCAGGACGGCGACCTCGCGGAGGGCTTCTACGTGAAGCCGACCGTGTTCAAGGGCCACAACAAGATGCGGATCTTCCAGGAGGAGATCTTCGGGCCCGTGCTCTCGGTGACGACCTTCAAGGACGACGCGGAGGCGCTCTCGATCGCCAACGATACGCTCTATGGCCTGGGCGCGGGCGTGTGGACCCGTGACGGAACCCGCGCCTACCGCTTCGGCCGGGCGATCCAGGCCGGCCGCGTCTGGACGAACTGCTACCACGCCTACCCGGCCCACGCGGCCTTCGGCGGCTACAAGCAGTCCGGCATCGGCCGCGAGACCCACAAGATGATGCTCGATCACTACCAGCAGACCAAGAACATGCTGGTGAGCTACTCCCCGAAGAAGCTCGGCTTCTTCTGAGAGCCTCGCCCCGCACGAGGAGAGCGCCCCGGCCGTCAGGCCGGGGCGTTTTCGTATCGAGCCCCCCGTGCCGGCCCCTGCCGATCGCGCCGCCGCGCGCCACATGGGACGGGAGCGCCCCCGCCGACCATCGGCGACGGGACCTGATCAGAGAGGATGCGCCCATGTCCGAGCCCGAGACCCTTCAGGCCAACACCGCAGAGCGAGCCGGCGTCGACGGCACGCCCCTGCGCGTCACCGCCACGCCCGCCGCGCTGGAGCTGATCGAGGAACTGCGCGCCGACCACGGCCCGGTCATGTTCCACCAATCCGGAGGCTGCTGCGACGGCTCCTCGCCGATGTGCTATCCCGTCGGCGATTTCATCACGAGCGACGGCGACGTGCATCTCGGCCAAGTCGGCGGCGCCGACTTCTTCATCAGCCGCTCGCAATTCGAGGTCTGGAAGCACACCCACATCATGCTCGACGTGGTGCCCGGCCGCGGCGGCATGTTCTCGCTCGAGAACGGCCGAGAGAAGCGCTTTCACATCCGCTCGCGCCTGTTCTCGGCTGCCGAGAACGAGGCGCTCGCCGGCGCCTGCCGGATCTAGTCCGCGCGCTCCGCGCCGCGATAGCCGGTCGCCAGGACGTAGAGCTCGCTCGAATCCGCCCGGCTCGCGGGCGGCTTGACGTGGCGCACCACGGCGAAATCGCGCTTCAGGTCCGCGAGCAAGCTCCCCTCCGTCCCGCCCTGGAAGACCTTGGCGACGTAGCTGCCGCCGGGGGCGAGGATCTCGCGCGCGAACTCGGCGGCCGTCTCGGCAAGCCCGATGATGCGCAGGTGGTCCGTCTTCTTATGGCCCGTCGTATTGGCCGCCATGTCCGACATGACGAGGTCGGCCGGTCCGCCGAGTAGTTCGGTGAGGCGGTGCGGCGCGCTCGGATCGAGGAAGTCGAGGGTGATGAACTCGACACCGGGCATCGGCTCGATCTCGAGGAGGTCGATACCGACGACCCGCCCCTCGGGGCCGGCCACCTTCGCCGCCACCTGCGACCAGCCGCCTGGAGCCGCGCCGAGATCGACCACCCGCTGGCCCGGCTTCAGGATGCCGAAGCGCTCGTCGATCTCCAGGAGCTTGAAGGCTGCGCGGGAGCGGTAACCCTCGCGCTTGGCGCGGGCGACGTAGGGGTCGTTCAGCTGCCGCTCGAGCCAGCGCTTCTGGGACAGGGTGCGCCCGCGCCCGGTCTTCACCCGCTGCTTCAGCTCGCCCCGAACGCCGCCTCCCCCTCCCCCGGCACCACGCCTGTCGCTCACCGGTAGCCTCCACGGCGCCACACGCCGTCTTCGCGCATCATGTTCATCAGGAGCCCCTCGCGCAGGCCGCGATCGGCGATGCGCAGGCGCTCCGACGGGAAAGCGCGCCGGATCGCCTCCAGGATCGCGCAGCCCGCCAGTACCAGATCGGCACGGTCGCGGCCGATGCAAGGGTTGTCGGCTCGCTGCTCGAGCCGTGTATCGAGAAGATCCTCGATCGCGTCCGTCACCTCGGCGTCGCTCATCCAGAGTCCGTCGACCCGGCGCCGCTCGTAGCGCACCAGGCGCAGATGCATGGCGGCGAGCGTCGTGACCGTCCCGGATGTCCCGAGCAGGTGGAAATTCGCCGCCGTGGCCGCGGCTGCCGCGCGGATCGCGAAGCGCGCCAGAAGGTCCGCCACCTCCTCGACCATGCCCTCGAACATCATCCGCGTGACCTCGGCGCCGCCGTGGCGCTCGGCGAGGGTGACGACGCCGACGGGCAGCGAGTCCCAGGCCCGGATGCGCAGGGTCGGATCGGCGGACGGGTTCGTCGCCGCGCCGTCGAGCCACGCGATCTCGGTCGAGCCGCCTCCGATGTCGAAGATCACGACCGATTCCGCCCGCGGGTCGGCCAGCGCGGCGCAGCCCGTGACGGCGAGGTAGGCTTCCGTCTGCCGATCAACGATCTCGAGATCGAGTCCGACATCGCTGCGCACGCGCTCGACGAAGTCGGCGCCGTTGGTGGCGAGCCGGCAGGCTTCCGTGGCGATGATCTTGGCCCGCACGACACCGCGGGACTGCATCTTGGCGCGGCAGATGCGCAGGGCCTCGACGGTTCGCTCCACCGCGGCCTCGCTGAGCCGGTCGGAATTGCCCAATCCCTCACCGAGGCGGACGATCCGCGAGAAGGCGTCGATGACACGGAACCCATGCGAGGCGGGCTCCGCGATGAGGAGGCGGCAATTGTTGGTGCCGAGATCGAGGGCCGCGTAGGCGTTGCGGCGGCCCTGTCGGGCCGGCCCGGCGTGGCGCAGCGGCGCGGCGCCCGCGCCGGCAGCACGCGGCGGGTCGCCCGCGAAACGTGTCACCGGCGCCCCGTCGCGGGTTGCCGATGGGCCGGCCGCGGCAGGGCGGGCCGGCACGGCGGCGGCACTCTCGTCCCTCATCGGCGGTGCCGAGATCCTCAACGCGTGGCCCGGGCGGAAAGCCCGGCCATCATTCTCAAGGAACCTACAAGCTCGCCTGAGAACTGCAAAGCCTCGAATGCAGTTCGACCCCCGCCGGATGCCCTCAGGCCACGGCCTTGACGGTTCCGGCCATGCGAGGGGTCGGGCGCAGCAGGCTCTTCACCTGGCTGTAGGGGCGCGGGCGATTGATCACCTCGTCGAGGCGCGACCACAGGGTCTTGGGAGAGAAGGGCTTGGCGATGATCTCGTTGACGCCGAGCGAGATCGCCCTGTCGACCACGTTGCGGCGCGGCTGTGCCAGCATGAGGATGATCGGGACGGTGGGGCACGGCGAGGTGGCGGGTGTCCGGGCGAGGCGGATGAACTCCTCTCCGGAGAGGATCGCGAGGTCCCAGTCGATGATGGTGAGGTCCGGCTTGCTCTCGGCCAGCACGCCCAGCGCCTCCGCGCCGTCCGGCGCCTCCAGCACGCGCTTGATGCCGACACGCATCAGCATGTCCCGCACGATGCGGCGAATGTAGAGGCTCTCGTCGACGACAAGGGCTGAGAGATCGGGGAAAGTCGGGGTCGCGATCATCGGGCCGGAACACGGCCGCGCGCAGCGGCCGGCAGACAGGATAGCGCCACCATCTTTTCCCGTTCCCTAACGCGGACCCGCATCCCGATCTGGGTACCGGCGGTTGCAGGGTGCCGGTTCCGTTGCGTACCTTCCGGCCTTCACAATTGACGATCGCCGCACCGCCCGGGCGCCGGGTCTCGGTAGTTCGCCACCGGAAAGTGATGGAACCGGCCCTCTGCGCGGCAGAAGGTTCTTGCGGTACGGCCGGGTTTGCGTCAGGACTGAGGCGTTATTCTTGGTTACCGCGACCAGGAGTAATGATAGTGCGGAGCGTGGGCTGTCTGGGATGGCGCGCACGCGGTATTCGAGACGATGGTCGGCGGGACGGGTTTGCGAGCTTTCTAATGGGACGTGGTCGTGATTTCAGGGGGCCGCAGAAGCGCGGCTTCGATGAGAGTGGCGAGCCGCGGTGGCCGGATCAGGCGCCGCCGAGCGGCGGCTTCGGTGGCGGTTTCGGCGGCGGATATGGCGGTGGCGGCGGCTTCGACCGTGGTCCGTCGCGTGCTGCAGCGGTCCCTACGGGACCGGAGCGTGATGCCACGGTGAAGTGGTTCAACAAGGAGAAGGGCTTCGGCTTCGTCGAACTCGGCGACGGTTCGGGCGATGCCTTCCTCCACATCCGCGCCGTCGAGGCTGCCGGTCATGCCGACCTGCTGCCCGGCACCCGGCTGACGGTCCAGACGGCCCAGGGCCAGAAGGGTCCGCAGGTGACGAATGTGACCAGCGTCGACACCTCCACGGCCGAGGCGGCTCCGCCCCGGCGCGACGCGCGCCCGCCGCGCTCCGGCTTCGGCGGGGGTGAGCGGTTCGGTGGCGGCGACCGCTTCGGCGGCGGCGGCGATCGGTTCGGCGGGGGTGGCGGCGGCGGTGGCGGTCGTTTCGCTTCCGGCCCCTCGGTCGAGATGACCGGCACGGTGAAGTGGTACGATCCGGCCAAGGGCTTCGGCTTCGTCTCCGTCAATGACGGCGGCAAGGACGTGTTCGTGCATCGCTCCGCCCTGTCTCGTGCCGGCCTCGATTCGCTGGCCGAGGGCCAGCAGGTCACGCTCGGCGTGGTCGAGGGCCAGAAGGGTCGCGAGGCCCAGAGCATCAACGTCGACGACTGATCGCTGACGCGGTCAGGGAGGCGGCCACAGGATTGCCGCCTTCACGACGCTCGCTTTGACGGCGGCCCCCTGGGGCCGCCGTTCTCGTTTCGCAGGAGCGTCATGCGCCTCGCCACCGTCCTGCTCATCCTCCTCGCTCTCTCCGCCGCAGCGCGAGCCGAGGACTTCACCGGCTTCTACGCCGGCGTGAATGCGGGTTACGCCTTCGGGCGGGACCGGGAGATCGACGCTTCAGCACCGAATGCCGCTTCCGGCCGCCCGTCCAACGGCAGCGGCGAGTTACCGCCGAGCGCGGCAGAGGCAGCGCGTGCGATGCGCGCATCCCGCCCGGACGTTCGAACCGGCAGGTCGCGCTGAGAGGCCGGTCCTCGTCCTGGAACCGGTCCGCCACCGGGCGATTCCCGTTCTGCGATCTCGACGATCCGGAAGGCGGAGGCACCATGAACATGCACGGAACGCGTCGGCTGCTCCGCGGAGGAACGCTCGGCCTCGCCGGTCTCGCTCTCCTCGCAATACCTGCCGCTGCGGCCGACCTACCGAAGGTCGCGATCATTGCGACCGGCGGCACCATCGCCATGAAGCTCGATCCCGTGACGCAGGCGCCTGTGCCGGCTCTCTCGGGCGAGGATCTCGTCGCGGCCGTTCCGAAGCTCAAGGACATTGCCTCGATCTCCGTGACCGAGTTCAGCAACGTGCCGAGCGACTATATGGGCCCGGATCGCTGGCCGGATCTCGTCCGTCGCGTCGAATCGGTGCTCGCCGATCCCGAAACGCGCGGCGCAGTCGTCCTCCACGGCACCGACACCCTCGATCAGACCGCCTATTTTCTCGACCTCACGCTCAAGACCGAGAAGCCCGTCGTCCTCGTCGGCGCCCAGCGCAACGCCTCGGACCACGACGCGGACGGGCCACGCAATCTCCTGAATGCCGTCCGCCAGATCCTCGCGGAGGGCGCGACCGGCATGGGGGTCACGGTGACGCTGAACCATCGGATCAATGCGGCCCGCGAGGTGCGCAAGACGCACACGAGCAATGTGGAGACCTTCGACTCGGGCGATGCGGGCATCCTCGGCTACGTGGACGAGGATCGGGTGGTGTTCAGCCGCAAGTCGCTGCGCCGGCAGACCCTGCCCCTGCCCGAGCGCATGCCGCGGATCGACCTCGTCGCGATGTACGCGGGCGCGGACGGGAGTCAGGTTCGCCACGCCGCCGAGAGCGGCGCGGAGGCCATCGTCGTCGAGGCCTATGGCTGGGGCAACGTCAATGCGCCGATGCACGACGCGATCAAGGCCGCGGTCGAGCGGGGCGTTCCCGTCATCATCGCGACGAAGGTCTATGACGGGCGCGCGCTGCCCGTCTACGGGTTCAAGGGTGGCGGCAGCACCCTGCGGAAGGCGGGCGCGGTCTTCGCCGGCGACCTGACGCCGGACAAGGCCCGCATCCTCGGGCTCGTCGCGCTGCCCCAGTCGAAGGACGCGGGAGCATTGCAAGCTGTCTTCGACCGGTAGCCCGATTCGTCAGCACGCCTGTTCGTCGCGCGGCGGAAGCGTGATGATCACGGGCTTGCCGGATACGGGGTCGAGAATGACGATCGCCATCAATCCCTCCTGACGCCCCCCCATCCGGGCAGTCGGCGCCCGGCATGTGGCCGTTTTGTGATTCGGGGTCGGGCGGACCGGCAGGCTGGGGATAACTCCGCCCCCGCGTTCGGGGTCTCCCATTTCCGGCTCATCCTGTTACCGGATCCTGCAAGCCCTGCGGCCTCCCGACGCGAGGGTCGGAAGGAGTGCGATGAACGCGGTCACGATCATCGTCCCGATCTTCGGCGTCATCCTGATCGGCTGGGCGGCTTCGGTGGCCGGGCTGCTCTCGGACCGGGTCAGCGACGGGTTGTCCGAATACGTCTTCGCCATCGCGGTGCCGGCCCTCATCATCGGAACGCTGACGCGGCCGGGCCTCAGCGGCGAACTCGCCTGGTCCTACTGGTTCGCCTATTTCGGCGGAGCGGCCCTGTCCTGGGCGGCCGGATCTCTGATCGCCATCCGCCGCCACGGTATCGGCCGACAGGGCGCCGTGCTGCACGGGTTCGCGGCGAGCCAATCGAACACGGTCTTCGTGGGCGTCCCGACGATCCTGCAGGCCTACGGCGAGGAAGGCGCGTTCCCGCTGTTCCTCCTGCTCGCGGTCCATTTGCCCCTGATGATGAGTTGCGCCACTTTCCTGATCGAGGCGGAGGGCGATCGACCGCTCCTGCACCGCCTTCGCAGTCTGGCGCTCGTCCTCCTCAAGAACCCGATCTTCATCGCTCTCCTGGTCGGGCTCGCCATGAAGAGCGGCGGGATCGTCCCGGTCGGCGTCGTGAAATCCCTCATCGATGCCCTTGCCGCCACCGCTTCGACCTGTGCCCTGATCGCCCTCGGAGCTGGCTTGACGCGCTACCGCGTGCTGTTCGACCTGCCCGGCGCGGCGGTCATCGCCGGTCTGAAGCTCATCCTACACCCCTTGGCGGTGTGGCTCCTCGCCTTCCACGTATTCTCCATGCCCGCGGCCTATGCCGGCGTCGCCACCCTGTTCGCGGCGATGCCCGTCGGCATCAACGCCTACCTGCTCGCGGCGCGCTACAAGACCGAGACGGGCTTGGTCGCAGCCTCCATCCTCGTCTCCACGCTCGCTGCGCCGCTGACCACCCTGGCGTGGCTCGTCATCCTGGGCCGCAGCTGAGCGGCTCACCGCAGGGGCAGGAGATGCAGGACGGTGCGGTTCGCATCCCGCACCACGATGCGCCAGCGGTTCCCGCCCCGTAGCTGACCGCTGAGCCGCATCTCCTCGATGGCCGTCATCGCTTGGCGAAGGGCCTCGTCCAGATCGCCGACGACGACGCCGGTCTCGTCCGAGAGCACCGTGAACCCGTCCGTGAGATCGAAGTAGATCCGGCGCATCAGGATCCGCCACAGATAGGGCGCGGCGAGGGAAGCGGCGCCGCAGGAGAAGCCTTGCCGGCGAGACGTCTCATCTCCGCCCACCGCAACGCGCGAAAGCGCACGATCCTAATAAGATGTTGCAACGCTCAATATTGAGCGCTAGGAATTTCGTATAGAAGGTTAACTATTCGTTGATATCCAGTAAGTTAGTTGACAAAAAGGTACTAATTCCTGCAAATGTTAATGATTAGTACCTGGATATGTACGGCGTGAGACAATCGATCACTCGCGCTATGGCGCGCAAGAATGAAACATCCGGCTCGATTAGAGAAGAACGTTATTCCCGCGACGCCGACTTTTTCGGCATGAAGTCTCGCAGCGGCAAGAACAGAAGGGCTTTCCATGTGCGCTGATCGCCCGCGAGCCAGGGCGAGACAGGCTCGTGCTGATGCACCGTCCAGTAACGTCCACACCTCGTTGGCGAGGGGAGCACCGACATGTCATCCGGTGATGTTGTTCCGACGGCTCTCGTGGCGTCGAGTTCGTTCGTGCGGGAGGGTCTGACCTCCTTCCTGAACGGGACACGCTTTCAAGTCACGACCATCCACCCGAGCGATGCGGCGTCCGGACCGGAGGGCGAGCCCCTCCTGGTTCTCGCCTCGCTCGATGACGGCGCCAGCGTCGACACGGCGCGGGCCCTTCGCGCCGCGCGCGCGGACGCGCTCCTCGTGATCTTCGGGCGTCCCGATGCCCCGGCCTCACTGCCAAGGGACCTCTGCCTGACCGCGCAGGCGGTCCTCGACCGGGACATCGGGCGCGAGACGCTGATTAAGGCGCTCGACGCCGTGATGTCCGGCGTGACGGTCCAGTCGGCCAACCTGTTCTCGTGGATGGTCGATCGCGCGCGCATCGGCCCCGAGTCCTTGCCCGGGCAGCAGATCATCGTCGCGGGCGCGGACGAGGCCGAGGCGGCGCCCTGCCACCCGCTCTCGAGCCGCGAGCTCAACGTGTTGCGCTGCCTCGCGGACGGGGCCTCGAACAAGGTGATCGCCCTCAAGTTCGACCTCGCCGAGGCGACCGTGAAGATCCACGTCAAGAACATCCTCCGCAAGCTCAAGACCCAGAACCGCACGCAGGCCGCGATCTGGGCGCGCGAGCACGGCATCTACCCGAAATAAGCTCCGCGGGCCGTCCGGCGGGGTAACCGCCCTGCCGGACGGATGCGGCTCAAGACGGGAGGCGGTCGAGCAATCGGTTCCCGAAGAAGGGTACGAAGCCGAGGCGGCTGAGGCGCGCCCGCGCACGCAGCCGCGTCACCGCATCGTCGAGATACTCGATCGCCAGGATGGGCAGACCGTAGCCGCGCGCGCGCTCGAGGTAGGTCAGGCTCCAGCGGATATCGTCGTCCGTGTTCTCCACGCCGGCCCCGTGCAGGTTGTAGAGAAGGCTCTCCTTGCTGACGGCGTCGATCGCGCCGCAATAGGCGTCGTTCGTCAGGAGTGGCTCCGCGTTCTGCGCGACGACGACGAATCCGGGCCTGAGCGCCTTTGCGCGGGCCGAGAGCCGAGCGATCAGGTCGATCATCTCGCGGCGAGCTGCGGTCTCGCGCTCGCGCCAATCGCCGTAGGCGTCGACGCGGTCGAGGAAGACGCCATCGAAGCCGGCGGCACAGAGGGCCTCGATTGCACCCCCCTCCCCCGTGATCATCGATTGCCAGGAGGGGTGCCAGTAGCGCACGGCGAAACTGCCGGGCCAGCGCGGGTTCTCCGGCCCGAGCCAGTCCGGCGGCGCCTCGCGCCACGAGGCCTGCCAGTAGGAGCGGTAGCTCTCGGCCTCTCCGACGCTGAGATAGGCCAGCACCAAGCGCCGGCCGCCATCGGGCCTGACGCGCAGGTTCGGGCTCTCGGCGATGTTGATCCGCGCGCCATCCACGACCGGATCGAGGACGATCAGGTCGAGGGCGGAGGCCGCGACACGGTCGAGATCGATCTGCTGATATTGGCAGCCCCAGCGCGAGACCTCGACGCCGTCGAGGCGGGCCGACACGCGCCGCCCGATCAGGGGCGCTGCGCCGAGACCGGCCAGCGCCGCGAAGCCGAAGAGACCCGAGGTCAGGAGCGTGCGGCGGCTCATGGCGATGCTCATGGCGCTCCCCCGAGAGCCGCCTCCTTCTCGACGGACGCGGTTGCGGGGCGGCTCGTCTCGGGCGGCGAGAGCCGCACGCGCAGCACGTCGCCGGGCTCCAGAGCGTCGAGTTCGCCGGCGCGCAGCGTGTCGGTCGTCTCGATCGTGCGGCGCACGATCTCGAAGGTCAGCACGCCCCCTTCCCGGCCGGCCGTCGGGCTCGACCGCGCCATCAGCGTCGCCGTCGCGGCGAGAGCGTGATAGGCCCGCTCCGCGGCGTCCGCCTCGCTCTCCACGGTCGCGAGATCCCGCTCCAGGGTCAGGCGGCGCTCGAGGTCTGCCTGGACCAGGGCCTTGCGGGCGGTCTCGAGCCGCTGCTCGGCCTGGAGGAGGCTGATCTCGATGTCGCGGCGGCGGCCCTCCATGTCGACGTAGTCGCGGCGCACGTCGGCGACCCGCTCGTTCTCCACCACCTGACGGGCGAACAGGGCCTCCATCATCTTGAGCCTCTCGCCGCGCACCCTGATCTGCGCGTCGAAATTCGCCATCCGCTGCTTCAGGAGTTCGATCTCATCCTGGGTGGCGGTGATCGCACGCTCGCGCGTCGCCCGCGCGCTCGCGAGATTCTGCAGGCGCAGCTGAGCCATGCGCTGCTCGCCCGCGATCAGCGAGGCCGAGCCGTCCGCACCGACGAGCTGGCGCAGTCCGTCGGCGGCCTTGGCGACCGGCGCCCCATCCCGCTCGGCGACCAGCGCCGCCTTGCGCAGCAGGAGTTGCTTGAGGCGGTCGCGCGCCACATCGCGCCGCTCCTGCTCGCGGCTCGCCTCGATCGCCTGGGCCGGCAGGCCATTCTGGTTGTCGCCGCCCGCGAGCGCCACGGCCTGCAGGACCATAAGCCCCGGCACGTAGGCGAAGGATCCCGGGTTGCGCACCGCGCCCACGACGTAGACGGGCGCCCGCTGCAGGATCGAGACCGTGATGTTGCAGCGGCGGTGGAACATGCGGTCGAAGGCGTCACCGAGATCGGCCCTGAAGGCCGCGGTCGTGCGCCCCGCCGCCTCGATGCCCCCGAACAGGGGCAGCACCACGGAGCCGCCCGGCTCGACGCCGTACTCGCCCGAGAGATCGACCCGCGGGTAGACCGTCTGCATGACGGCGGTCGCGTCGCCGCTGCGCGGCTTGTCGACCTCGGGTGGCTCCGGAACCTCCATCGTCTCGAAGATCATCACCTTGAGCCGGTCGCCGGCACGCAGCACGGTGTCACCGGCGGCCCGTGCGGGGGCGGCGAGCAGGGCGAGAAGCCCCGCGATCAGCAGCAGCCACGATCCGCGAGACCCGGCGCGGCGTCCGTCGAATGGCCGGTGCAATCCCATCGTCCCCTCCCTGCCCAAAGATCCGTCAGACCGGACGCGCCTGCGTCGCGCTGCCCACGAACACGCGATAATCGATCGACCCGAGCACCCGGATGAGCGCGAAGAGCGAGGCGAAGCCGGAGACGATGCAGGCCAGCATGTACCCGGTGCCGAGGCTGCCCGGCCCGAACTGCGAGACGACGGCCGTGAGGATGGCGAGGCTCGTCAGGAAGAGGATCTGAAGCGCGGCGTAGACGCGGGTCGCGTCGAAGAAGATCAGCAGCGCCGAGCAGGACATGAACAGGTACTGGAACAGGGCGCCGACCGTGCCCATGCGCAGGATTCCGATCTGCCGGAACTGGAGGCCCACCGCCTCGACGATGGCCGGCGCCGTGAGCACCACGATCACGCACAGGGCCGTCTGCACCACCATGATGTTGGCGAGGGTGCGGATCGTCTCCCGCTCCAGGATGCGTCCCTGCGCGCGGATCGTCTTGAGGGTCGCGTGCGTGTCGATCGCGAGGAAGTAGGCTCGGTAGCGATCGAAGAACGTCGTCTCGAGGCTGGTGACGAAGAGCGCGAGCGCCGGCACCACCGTCAGGCTCGCGATGAACATGGGGCCGTCATAGATCGGCGCGTGGATCAGGCCGGCCTCGACGCGCTCACCGTAGTCGCTCGTCCAGATGATCCATTTGTCGATCCAGACGCTGACCGCGCCGGCCGTCGCGCCCACCGCCAGCCAGGGGGTGCAACGCAGGCGCGAGACGAAAGCGGTCTGGACCGAAGCGAGGCTTCGGCAGGGAGCGGGGAAGGTCGCCGAGAAACGCGCCGTGAGCCACAGAAAGACGATCATGAAGCCAGCCGAGAGGCCCCAGACCATCGGAACCGGCCCGTAGCCGTGTCCCGCGGCGACGACGGCGAGGCCCGCGCCCGCGAGAAGCCCCGTGACGAATGCGAGCGTCACCTGAAGATAGTCGCGCACGGCCCCGCAGAAGGCGAGCCCGACCCAGACCATGCTGACGATCTGCGCGCCCGCGATCCCCGTGACAGCCACGTCGAAGGGAACCCGCAGAAGCAGCACGAAGGCGAGGACTGAGAGGATGGCGGTCGCGGCGCTCGCGGCGAGCAGCGTGAGGACGAAGACGGAGCGCACGTCGTCGTACTGGCGCCGGTAGAGCGCATCCGCGAGCACACGGGTGCCGACCATCGCCACCGGCGACGTACCGACGAGGGAGAGGGAGAACACATAGACGACCAGCACGCGGAAGGTCGCCATCGCGTCCTCGCCGATCAGCGGCGCAGCCGCCTCTCCGATCACGAGAATCGCCATGACTGTGTAGAGCCAAGGCCCCGCCGCCACGATCGCGGCATGCGCGACGGCGGCCACCGGCCCCAGGATCTCGTCGCGGCTGCCCAGACGCCTCAGCTCGAATCCGATCCCGGCCATGTGCCCTAGCTCCCGGAACGCGCATCTTCGGCCCGGGCGGGCGCGAGATAGTGGGCGTAAGTCTCCCGATAGGCCGCGAGCGCGTCCTCCGAGGCGTAATAGCGGCGGACCCGGGTGCGCAGGGTCTCGCCCTGCTGCCGTCGAAGGGTCTCGTTGCGCAGCAGGCGCTCGACGGCCCCTGCCGTGTCCGTGGGGCTGACGAGGGGCGTGACCGCGCCTCCGGGGCCGAGGCGGGGTTCCTCGGAGGAGCGTCCCTCCAGGATCTCGCGACAGGATCCGACGTCGGTGGCGACGCAGGGTATCCCGGCGGCCCCCGCTTCCAGGATGACGAGCGGCTGCGCCTCGCTGAGGCTCGTGAGAACGACGACGTGGATCTGGGAGAGAAACTCGACGAGCTTCACAGCCCCGGTGAACTCGACCGTGTCGCCGAGCTCAAGCTCGCGCACGAGGTCGAGGCATTCCTCGAAATAGACCTGATCCTCGTCGGTGGGCCCCAAAACCAGGGCACGCAGGCCCGGCAGGCGCCGCCGCAGGATCCCGGCCGCCTCGATGTAGGACTTCACGTCCTTGATCGGGACCACGCGGCCGATCAGAGCCATCGTCGGCCGGCTCTCCGCGGCCGCCGGAAGCAGCGCGGCGAAGCCCGCGACATCGATGCCGTTGGCAATGATGGCGAGCCGCGAGGGTGACGCGCCGAGCGCCATCTGAAGACGCTGGTTGTCCTCGTAGAGCGTGATGATCCGGCGGCAGGCCTGATAGCAGATCAACGCGTGCGCATCGAAGATCTGCATCCAGATGTCACGAAGGTCCACGCGGTCGTCGCTGAGCGAAATCCCCTTGTCGACCGTGTCGCAGATCCACTCGGCCATCAGGATCTCGACGCGGCGCTCGTTCGTGTAGATGCCGTGCTCGGTGATGATGGCCGGCCTGCCGGTCTCCAGGGCGGCCCGCGCCGCCAGCAATCCCGCATAGCCCGTGGAGATCGTGTGGTAGACCCGGGCCCGGGGAAGCGGGGCCTTGAGAACGGCGAAGAGGCCGCCGAACAGCGCACGCCACGCCCAGAAGAAGTGCAGGAACGAGGCGTGCGGCATCAGCCGCTCGTACATCTGGCATGTCACGCGCCAGGAGAGCGGCGAGGCCATCAGGCTCGCGTGCGACAGCCCGTGGTCGGGGTCGTTCACGAGACGCACCAGCCGATCGAAGGCCTCCAATCCGCCGCCTCGCACGAGGGAGATCAGCTGCTCGGCGAGGGCCTCCTCGGTCTCGGCCGTGCGCACGCCCTCCTGCCAGGGCTCGGCGCGAAAATCCGCGTGCAGGTGCAGATCGCAGAACGCGACGACGTTCTCCGGCAGCTTGAAGCGGATCTCGCGCGGTCCGGCGCCGGCCACGATCGCGACGATGGAGAAGGTGAGGTTCGGATTGCCGCGGATCAGCCAGTCGATCCAGGTCGAGACGCCGCCACGCACATAGGGATAGCAGCCCTCGACCACGAGGCAGACATCCGCTTCCGGCGGCTCGGGCAGCGGCCTAGACAGGAAGCGCATGGCCGCCTCCCAGGGCTTCCGCACCCGCTGTGCGGGCGAGGATTGCGTGAAGCTCCTTCGTCCGGCCCAGTTGCATCAGGCTCTGCGTCAGGGCCTCGGCCTGGGGATCGCCCCGACGGAAGGGTGTCGCGGCGGATCGGGCGATCACGTCCTCCCAGCGGCCGAGCTGTGCGAGCAGGGTGCAGAGGAGCACGTGTGCCGGGCGGTGCTCCGGGATCAGCGTCAGGGTTTCCTCACAGAGCCCGGCCGCGACCTCTCGGGCGTTCCGGGCGTCGGCCTCGTCGAGAAAGCCGCCCGCCGCGAGGCGAGCGAGTTCCGTGGCCCGGGAGAACAAGCTGGCTGGCGGCTCCGCGCGGTGATCGCGCCCCCGGGCCTTCTGGAATTCCAGCCGGGCGCGGGCGCGCAGCTTGACCGAGACCGCGGCCGCGTGGACCCGGATGCTCGGCTCGGCGCTGCGGAGGGCCTGGCCCAGAAGGGGCCGGTAATCGGGGTGGTAGGCGAGGCCGATCAGCCCGAGGAGCGCCTGTTGCTGGGTGAGCGCACCTTCGAGGACGCTGGGAAAATGGTCGATGGAGACGCGGCCCGCCCGCCGGGCTCGACCGTCGACGATCTGGGCATGGAGCGCGACGGCCGGGTTCGCCTCGCCGACGCCTGAGATCTGCCGGTACCAGCTCTCCAATTCATGATGGCTGACCGGCGTCCGCGCGAGGACGACGTAGAGGACGAGGGCCGCCGCCGCGCCGGCCGGACCGCTGCACGCCGCGAGCAGCAATGCGACGACGTGGATCGTCAGGTCCTCCGCGAAGACGGCCCGCCGCGCGAGAAAGGCGAGCAGCACCACGCCGTGCGCGGCGAGTGCGGCCGCCTCCGAAAGGGCTTCCTGGAGCCATGCGGTCAGCAATGCGGATTCTGCCGCGAGGAGGGAAAGAAGGGCGAGGACAGGCCCGGCCGACAGGCGCGCTGCGAAGCTCTGGGAGCTCATGGCGCGTCTCCCGCGGAGATCGAGTGCGCCGCGGCGGGATGCGGGAACCGGAATTCGAGCGTGTCCGGATCCGGACCAACCGGATGCCGGACATCGTGGCAAGGGCCGCGCCCGCGCGCCCGGCCGGCCGCCTCGCCGAGGGCGTCGGCGATCACCGCCACCGCGGCGGCGCTGGCCGCATCGAGCCGCTCGGGCGGCACCGTCTCCAGAACGAGAAGTCCGAGCCCCGTGGCCGCGTCACCCGTCCGCACCGCCGTGGCGAAGATGCCGACCCCGTCGAGGAGGTTCGCCTCGGTCTCGTCGAACACGCTGAGGACACGCAGGCGATGGCAGGCGACCGCGTAGACCAGGGCCGCGCGCACCGGGAAGCAGGCGTCGAGCCGGGCGCGCTCGGCATGGGCGTGGCGCAGCTCGCCGTCCTGGATCGGATAATAGGTCCAGCGGGCGTTCCCGAGCCACGCTTCGACCGCGCCCTGAAGCGCGCTCGTGATCTCCCGCCCGCCCGCCGAGCGCAGCCGCTCGAGGCTCGCCAGCCCGGCTTCCAGCGATCCGGCGCGGGCGGTGGCCGCCCGGCGCTCGTTGACCGCGGCATGCTCCTGCAATTCGTGGCAGAAGCCCGCGATCGTGTCGCGCTGCTCCTCGGTGATCCGGAGGCGCTCCTCCAGCGCGAGGCGCTCACGGATCTGCCGGTTGCGCAGGCCGCCGATCACGATGGCGCAGAGGATCCAGAGGACGGGCTCGCGCCAGACCCGCAGGGAGTAGGTGTAGAAATCCTCCTGCGAGGTCTGGGGCGGCCATCCCGCCATCCAGCTCAGCCCGGCGGCCAAAGCGGCCACCGCGAGGCCCGTACCGCTGCCGTACTGCACGCTGAGCAGCACCACGGGGATCCAGAACGGGTGCGGTGCGATCTGCGCGAGCGAGGCCGGCCCCGGGATGATCCACTCGATGATCATCAGGAGCAGGAAGAGGAAGCACGCCTCGTACTTGCCGCGCATGCCCGACAGGCGGCGGGTGAGCCAGCTCGCATCATCCGGAGCCCGTTCCGGTGCGGCGGCCGTCAGAGGGTCCCGTGTGGTCCGTGCTGCGATCACCGTGGGATCCCCGCCAAATGCCGGTTCGCGGCGACCGTGACCGCCGGTCCCGCAGTGAGTCCGAGGCGGATCGCCATGGCGCGACAGGCCGCGTGCAGATTGCCCGGCAGCTGCGAGCGCGCCTCCAGGCGAGAGAGCGTCGCGAAAGCCTCCTGCGGCGTGTTCAGGCGTAGAAGGAGATCGAGCCATTGCCCGCGCTCGGCCGGGGTCAGCAGCTCAAGATCGGCCTCCGCCAGGATGTGGCGGGCCCGCATCTGCTGCCCGAGATGCAGCGCGAGGCGGGCGCCGAAGATCGGGCGCCGCCGAAGCACCTCGTCCGGCAGCGCCGGCTGCAGCATGGCGATCGCCGGGAGCCCGTACTCCGCCGCGATGGCCTCCGCGAACAGCGCCTGTGCCTCTCCCTCCGCCGGGCGGCCGCGCAGCATTGCGAATCGGGACCAGATCAGAGTCGGGATGCCGGTCGCGGCCGAGGCGACGACGTAGCCGTCGATGTTGGGTTTCGTCAGCGGCATGCCGTCATAGGGCCAGCCGAGGAGCATCGACACCGCGAGGCGCCGGTTGCCCTGCTCCGCGAGGCTCTTGGCGAGATAGAGCCGCGCTTCGGGGTGGAGCGCGGCGCTCGTCTCGGCAAGCTTGCGCGCCTCGGCAAGGGGCGCCTTCACCGCGAGTCGGAGGGTGAGTTGGGCGGCGAGCCAGGGCTTGCGCCAGGCGCTCAGCCAGCGCTCCGCCCGCTCGGCGGCCTCGTCGTAGCGTCCCGAATCGATCAGCAACTCGAACAGGAGACGGCGCGGCCGCTCCCCCGCGTCACCGAGCCGCTCGTCGAGCCCACGCAGGACCTCGACGGCGCGCGGGACGCGGCCTTCGGCGGCGAGAAGCTGCCCGAGCCGCTCGAGTTGGTCGGCGGTCAGGACACCTAATTCTGCGAAGCGCTCCAGGGCCGCGCATTCGTCGGCATAGCGGCCGTGGTAGCGGTAGAGCCCGACTAGGCGGCCGACCTGCTGCGGGCTCGGGTCGAGGGCCGCGAGCCGGGCCTGCGCCTCCAAGAGGCCATCGACGTCGTCCGCGCCCTCATAGGCCCGAACCAGCCAGGCGAGGGCGTCCCGATCCCGCGGCCGGGAGAGGATGTAGAGCTCCATCAGCTCCGAGGCGCGGGAACGCTCTCCGGCGGAATCCTCAAGCATCGCCAGGGTCATGAGGACGCGGGGCTTGGCTGTCCCCGTGGCCAGGAGGCGCTGGATCTCGGTCACGGCCTCCGCATTGCGGCCGTCCCGGACGAGCATGGCGATGCGCTCCTCCGGCCCCGATTGCAGCAGGTAGGCGGTGACGGCGCAGATCACGAGAGCGACGCCGACGAGGAGCCTAGCGATGGACACCGCCGCCTCCCTCGTCGTTGAGCGATTCGACGCTGATCCGGACTGCCTCGGCACCCGCGGCCGGTACCGTGAAGGCAAGGCGCCCCACCGAGTCCGCCTCGGCGATGCCCGACCACAGGAGCCGTTCGGCGCGGTGGACCGTGACGGCGTACCGACCAGGCGGCGCGTCGGACCACCGGAACACGCCCGGGCCGAACCCGGATGCCGCGAAGCGCCACCCCGCCTCGTCCCGCGACAGGCTCGATACCTGCCAGCGGCTTTCCGAGAGGCCGACGACGCGCGAGGCGTCGGCACCGTCCCGCAGGGCCACAAGCACGGGTTCGACGCTCGAATCGAGGGTCAGATAGAGGGCGCCGCCGCGGCGTGTCTGCCCGATCACGCCGCGAGAGGCGGCGAGATCGGCCTCGATCGCCTCGGCTTCGTCGAACCGGAGCGTCTGCACGCTGCCCCGGTTCCGCACCTCCCAGCGCCGGGCCCCGGCGCGCGCGATTTCGACGCGCGAGAAATCGTCCGCGAGCGCCGCATAGGCGCCCGTCCGGATCGGGATGAGGTCTGAACCCTCGGCCTCGCGCAGATAGCCCTCGATCACCTCCAGCGCGTCGGCGTTTCCGACGGCTGCCAGCCGGTAATGCAGATTGAAGGCTGTCAGACGCCGCGGCGTCTCGGTCGCAGCAAGTGTCGTCCGCAAGCCGCGCAGGCTCGCGACGGACGAGCGCCAGAGCTTGCTGACGGGCAGGTCGTCGCCGGATACAGCGTAGACCTGCCGTTGCGCGCCGACAGGGCGCGTGAGCGGCGGCAGATGCGCGACCGACCGGTAGGTCGCATCGAAGCGCGCCTCCCCGCCGTTGATGTTGAGGAGCCCGAGGCTGCGCGTCGCTGCAATGGCTTCTTCGGAAGGCTGCGCATCGCCCGTCCACTGGAAGAGGTGCACGCCCTTGGCGCGCGGCGCGAGATCCTTCGCGACCGATAGCGCGGTGGTGGTTTCCTGGCCGAGGTCGAAGGGCGTCAGCAGGTAGGTGCGGGGAAACTCGCGGGCCTTGGCGACGAAGCGGTCGACGCGCGCTGCGCTGCTGACGAGGTCGGTCAGGCGTCGGAGCCCGAAGCGTCCGGGCGGGCGGGTCGCGGCGACGAGTTCCTCTTCCCGGGCCCGGCTGTACCCGTCGAAGAAGCGCCACGTGAACGGCCGCGTGTAGGACGAGACGCTCGGCTCGACCTGCGGAAGCGCCCAGATCTCCCGCACGATGTCGCGCGGCGTCTCATTGCCACCGATCGTCGGGTCGAGATCGCCCGGTGTCAGAGCGAAGGTGACGGGCAGGTCCGGAAAAGCGTCGACGACCCGCTCGAGGAAGAGCCGTGCCACGAGCACCTGCTCCTTCTCGCGCGTGAGGACGACGTTGTTGAGGCCCTCGCTCTCGACGTGGCTGAAGTAGATCCGCCGCCCGGACAGGGTCGTCACATCGGGCATCGGCGCGGGCCCGTCGCGGAACGCGCGCGCGAAGAAGGCGAAGGGATCGATCAGCCAGCGGGCGAGGCCCTGACCCGCATCCTCGACGATCTCGAAGCCGCCTGCCGCGTAGCCGCCGCGCGGGCTCACCGCCACGGTCACGCTGCGGCCACCGCCGTCGCGCTGAGGCAGGCGCAGTTCCTGCCACGTCTCCAGATCGGGTCCGGCGGCTTCCACGACCTCGTAGGTCGGCAAGACGGGGTCGGGCACGCCCTCGAAGGCGGTCAGAGCGGGCGCACGCGATTCGATCTGGGTGCCGAGTGTCAGGTCGATCGCCTTGCGGCGGTGCCTGAGCCCGATCTCGCCCAGCAGCGCGTCGCCCGTCTCGGCATCGTCGGTCCAGAAGGGGGCACCGGTCGTCCCGAGAATGACCCAGCGCCTGGCCGTCCGCACTGCGGAGCGCGACCATGACAGGTAGGCCTCGCGGGAGGCGGGCGGCGCGGCAAACCAAGTCAGGACGCCCGCATAGCGCCGGGTCTCTCTCGGATCCGGCAGCGGCCCGCGGATATCGCGATAGGTGACGGTGAAGCCGAGGTGATTGAGCGGCAGCTCCGCGTAGCGATGGATCCGCGTCTCTGCGGCCGCCCGTTCCAGGGCGCCGTCGTAGAGAGCCAGGATCTCGCGGGGAACGACGGGGCCGGCCTCCGGTCCGGCCGCTGCCGGCACCTGTGGCACGGCACAGCCGAAGCCCGCCACCGCGACCGCGCACGCGATCGCAACCCTACGCCGAAGAACAGACAGGGCCGCTCCGCGCCTCGATCCCACGTGCCGGTCGCCTTGCTAGAGAAGTTCTCGCCCCACGGCGGGAACGTCGACACCGTCCGGTCGACCCTCGTGACGAACACAGGGCAGCGTCGCCTTTGCAATTTCTGGATAGAGCCGCCGCCGGATCCAAAGCCAGGGCTCATAGTGGTTAGTATAAGTTACTACCTTTGAGCTAGATTGAAGTTTCCTTCAATTTGCATTCCATTTAAGGCGCAGAAACATAACGCCGGAGGTTCAGGCGGAATGTTGTCATCAAACTATGGTTTGATCGAGAAATAGGCAAATCGGCCCGGTCGGAGGCGCACTTTGTCCCCGACAATACCGTTCACGCGCTCTCTTAGAGCAGCGCGCACGATCTTCTTTGCCCACTCGAGCGAATGCGACCTGGCAACCGGCGCCGCTCAGGGAGAACGAGATGCCCCCGTGAGTGATGGAAGCCGTCTCGATGAGATCACCGAGTGAATTACCACTCGCCGATCTCAGTACGTCGTGAGTTCATACGAAAAAACTCAATTTAGTCTTGTCTGTAAGTAAATCTTGTTTTCCTGCGCATGCGTATTAATCGTAGATATAGTATAGTGACATTAAATTTGCTGCCAAAACTTCATTGAAAACCGATAATTAATTTTAGAAATATCTAGAGCTCGAAAACTGAGAACCAAAAATCACGGCCAATAGTCAAGACAGCTACCATCCAAGCACGTCGCAATCCCGCTCATGAAAGAATATTGGAGAAACCGCCGTGTCAACCATCACCCTTGATGGAAGCCTGCAGCAAGACTGGACGGCTTCCGACCTCATTGACACGACGGCTCCCGTCGCTGGCTACAGCGTTTACGGAAAATTCGACGCGAGCACGAACATCTACTTCCTCGCTCTCCAACTGAGTACCGCCGCTGGAGCGCAGCAAACGTCGTTTGGCCCGAATACGACGATTTGGCTGAACGCCGATCGCAACGTGACCACCGGATACCAGGTTTTCGGCAATTCTGTCGGAGCAGAGTACAAGATCGAGTTCGGCGCGGACGGCAATCCAAGCCTCTTCGCGCTCGACCCGGCCACGGGCAATGGAACGCCGATCCAGAATGGAGTTCAGTTTGCTTTTTCTGCGAACAAGCAAACCGTTGAACTCGCCGTCCCGCAAAGCAATCTCGTGCCGCCCGGAACGACCTCTGCGCCGGGCACTCTGCCGGGACTGGGCATCGCTCTCGACGTCAACGACAGCAACGTCTTCCTTCCCAGCAGTTTCGCCCAGCAATACACGATCCGAGCGCCGGCGGCGCACATCAACGATGGTCAGCTGCGAGTCGGCATCGTCTATTCGGAGACGAGCGCGGCGAAATATTTCAATACGACGGCCTATTCCGATCTCTTCATGTCGGCTCAGAACCAAGCGACGATGGCGGGCATCCCCTATGATGTCCTCTCCGAGGCCGACCTTACGAACATCGACAAGCTCAAGAAATACGACACCTTGATTTTTCCGTCGTTTGCCAACGTCAAGCAGGCCGAACTTTCCACGATCCAGAACACGTTGTCGGACGCCGTCTACAAATACGGCGTGAGCTTGATCGCGGCCGGCAATTTCATGACCAATGATGAGAACAATACCGCTTTCGCCGGAGATTCCTACGCCCGGATGAAGCTGTTGCTGGGCGTACAGCGGGACGGCGGCGACAACGTATCGACGGATCAAGTGACAGCGGCCGGGAATAGTGCCGGAATCATCGGCTACGCGGCCGGCACCCCTATTCACACCTATACTGAGAACGCGACCTCCAAGGTCGGGACTGCGTATTTCTCCGGCGTGGATCCCTCAGCTCAAGTTGTCGCGACCCAAACGACGACGGGCGGAGCGGCGTCCGGCCCCTTCAACGCCGTTCTCGCCACGCATACGGGCAGCAACAACGTCTTTTTCTCGACGGAAGGCATGCTGGCCGACAGCAACATGCTCGCCCATGCGCTGGACTACACCATCCAGAGCCAGAAGCCGGCCGGCCCCGAACTGAGCCTGCAGATGAGCCGCTTCGCGTCGATCGTGGCCACGCGCGTCGACATGGATCAGGCCATGTATCCGGAAGACGTCGAACCCACTGCCGGGCCTGGCATCTATGACAAATTTCTGCCGATCGTTCAGCAATGGAAGCAGGCTTACAACTTCGCGGGATCTTACTACGTCGATATCGGTAATGGGCAAACCGATACCTATGCCAGCGACACGATCGCGGGGACGTCGGCGTCGCTGAATAAGTCGGCTGAGTTTTATAAGCAGCTGATCGCGCTCGGTGGCGAGATCGGCAGCCACACGATGACGCACCCGGAGGATACGAACGCCACCACTGTCGATCTCGCCTATCAGTTCGGCGCCTCCAAGACTTTGATCGAGAAATACCTCTCTGGCTATACGGTGGTTGGGGCGGCACTCCCCGGGGCTCCCGAAACGCTGAGCACGGACGAGAACATCTACGCAGCGGCCCCCGGCTATTCCTACATCACGGGCCGATACACCGGCGTCGGCTCGAATTACCCCGGCGCCATCGGATATCTGACGCCGTCTCAGACAGACACGCAGCACATCTTCCTCGCACCGAACATGAAGGCGGATTTCAGCCTCGTGGAGGCAGCGCCCGAGTTCGGCGGCGGGATGAGTGCGCTACAGGCAACAGCGGAGTGGCAGAAGGAATTCGACGACCTCAGCTCCCACTCCGATCTCCCTGTCGCGATCTGGACCTGGCACGATTACGGAGCGGCGATGTGGCCCACGAATGGACCCGGCACCACGTCGCCCTACACAACCGACATGTACACGAGCTTCATCAACTATGCGTATAGCAAAGGCGGTGAGTTCGTCACGTTGGCCGACTTGGCCGAACGCGTCGCCGCGTCGGAGAAGGCCACCTTCGACTACAATTACAACAGCGCCACCAATACTGTCACGGCGAACATCAACGGAAGCAATCTCGGAAACTTTGCTCTCGATCTCGACGCCGGCTCCCACATCGCGAGCGTGTCGACGAATACCGGGCAATGGTACGCCTACGACGACGACAGCGTGTTCCTGCCGGCGTCTGCGACCAATATGAGCTACAACATCCAGCTTGGAACGAGTGCCAGCCGCGTCACGCACATCACCTCGCTGCCGATGCGCGCAGACTTGGTGTCTCTGAGCGGGGACGGCCGCAATCTCTCGTTCCAGGTGACGGGTGATGGACAGGTCACCCTCGATCTGGCGGATCCCAACGGTCAGCCGGTCACGGTCACCGGCGCGACGATCGTCAGTCAAACGCAGGACACGGCGGGGGCTCGCCTCGTGCTGAGCCTCGCCGGCCTCACCACGCATGATGTCGTCGTCAAACTGGGTACGCCGCCGGCGGCGGATATCGTGCCGCCGACCGTGACGCTATCCGCCGACCCGACGAGCCTGAAGGCTGGTCAGACGGCAGCCGTCGCCTTCACCTTCAGCGAAGCCGTGACGGGCTTCGACGCGCAGGATTTGAGCGTGACCGGCGGATCACTGGGCGCGCTCACGGCGATCGACGCCACCCACTACACCGCCTTGTTCACGCCGGTTGCAGCCGACGCCCTGTCAGCCTCGATCCAGGTCGGGGCGAGCGGAACGGGCACGGCGTCGTGGGTCGATGCGGCCGGCAACAACGGTTCGGCCAGTTCCGTCCTGAGCCTCGCCGGGGATACAAAGGCGCCGACCGTGACGCTGTCCGCCGACGCATCGACCCTGACGGCTGGGCAGACGGCGAACATCGCCTTCACGTTCAGCGAGGGCGTGACCGGCTTCGACGCGCAGGACCTGAGCTTGAGCGGCGGCTCGCTGGGCGCGATCACCTCGATCGACGCCACGCACTACACCGCCCTGTTCACGCCGGTTGTGACCGCCAGCTTGTCGGCCTCGATCCAAGTCGCGGCGAGCGGAACCGGCACGTCCGCGTGGGCCGATGCGACCGGCAACGGCGGGCTGGCGAGCAACATCCTGACTCTCACGGGCAATACCAGCGGCGGCACCGTCAGCGGCCCGCAGCCTCAGAACGCGCATTACTTCGGGGACGTGATCCACGATCCGCACAGCGCGGCCGGCGAGGTCTACGCCCTCTACGACGCGGTGCTGCACCGACCCTCCGACGTCGGAGGCCAGAATTACTGGACCGGCTTGCACAGCGCAGGTCTGTCGCTTCACGACCTCGCCCAGGGTTTCCTCGACTCCGCCGAGGGGCAGTCGCATCTCGGCACCGGCGACAACCTGTCCTTCATCCAATCCCTGTACCGGACGGCCCTCGACCGCGAGGGCGAGGCGACCGGTGTGCAATGGTGGACAAGCGCCCTCGACCAGGGCCTGTCGCGGGCGGACGCGGTCGTCAGCTTCGCCTTCTCCGATGAGAACCTGGCCGGCCTGCAACCCGCCTATACGGCCGGCATCTTCATGGCCGATGCGGATGCAGGCGACGCGGCCCGGCTCTATTACGGGATCCTCAACCGGGCGCCGGATGCTGGTGGCCTGGAATACTGGACGGGCGCGCTGAAGGGCGGCCTTGCCGATGGGGACGCCGCGCAGGGCATGCTGACCTCGAACGAGTACCAGCAGAAATATGCGAGCCTGACCGACGCCGCCTTCGTCGACACGCTCTACCAGAACGCCCTTGGGCGGCAGGCCGATACCGGCGGGCACGATTACTGGACGGGCCTGCTGGCACAGGGCAACACCCGCGCGGCGATCGCGGTGGGAATCGCCCAGAGCGACGAGGCGCACCAGCACCTCATGTCCTTCATTGAGACGGGCTGGCACCTCGTCTGAGATCGGCGAGCGGCCATCAGAGGATACCGGACGGCAAGGCGCCGTCCGGTCACCGAACTTGCGTGTCAAAACAGGGAGGGTGGGGAGATGTGCGGCATCGTCGGCATCGCCGGGCGCGACGCGGTGGCAGGCCAGGTCATCGAGGCGCTGCGCCGCCTCGAATACCGCGGCTACGACTCGGCCGGCATCGCAACCCTCGAGCACG